>JAUWMS010000021.1 GCA_030613045.1 Candidatus Latescibacterota bacterium
GGCCGGCCCGCCAGAGTCGACACATCGCTTTTTCCGTTCCAGGTAACCGTGTGGTCGATGAAGTTGCCTGAAATCGGATCGGAGTCGTCGCGCCTGTAGCCCTCTACGGGCTGACCGGCAGCCAACAGTTCGACCTTCCCGCAGCCGGGGAAGCTGGTCCGGACGTTCACCTGCAACGAGTTGCCATCGAAGGTCATCGGCGGCGTGGTGAACTCCCCGCCCTCGTAGGGCGCGTCAACCGAGACGAAGCCGTCCAAGCGCGTCACTAACCGCGAGATCACCGACGGTCTGTATTTGCCCTGCTTCATCAGTTCACTCCGGGTCACTCCGTGACGCAGTGCATAGTCGCGAGCGTGGTAGTACTGGTAGAGATGCGAACCGTTGCGAACGATGCTTCCCGGCAGCATGCTGACCAGTCCGCTGTCGAACTCGCCCCGCACGCCGAGGGGAAGGTAGAGACTCCGCGACGCCGGGTAGTGATACCGCACGCCGTCCCGGCTGGCAGCGAGGCGAATCTCAAAAATCGCATCGTTATGAGCGATCCCCGGCGGCGGATCGGGCAGATGACAATTCATCGCCGGAAACATAAGGTACACATCGTCCGCCCAGGGATATTTCAGCGCGCCGCAATTGTCGATGTCGACGCCCGGGGAATCCAATTCATCGAACTCCAGGGCCGTTACCGGCGGAGCGCCGCCCCAGTTCTCCGGGCCGGCCCAGAAGGAGATGTCGTCCAGTTCGTACCGTCCCACCTTACGATAGGATATCGAGGTGTAGATACGCCCGTCGTCGGGGGCGCAGTAGTCGTGGCCGTCCACCGAGCCTTCCATCAACGCCGCACCGTTGGCGAAGACCATGGGCTTGCCGTGGCGAAATCCCTCCCGGACGACCCCCTCGGCATTGTAGTAAGGTTGGGAGTTGTAGCGCATGTACACGACATACTTGCCGATGCGTTCGTCCCAGAACACGGCGTGGTTGGTATCGCTGTAGCGAAAGGCCGGCTTGTCGGACATCGGAGTCCAATGCAGTCCGTCCGGGGATTTGAAGGCCCACTCGGAGATTTCCGAAGGCGGCGCTCCCGGGGGCATCCAGCGGAATATGCCCTTGAAGGTTTCATCGTCGGCGATGCCCGGGCGGGTGTCGCGGAAGATCGCGCTCAGGCTCGATATGCCGGTACCTTTCTCCGGAAAGACGATGTTGTTGTCCGTCGAGCCGTTGAATGCCACCAGCCCCAGCGCGGGCTTCTCCCAGCGGATCCCGTCCCGCGAGACCGCCATGCAGAGACGAACCCCCAGTTCGGTGGAGGATCCACTCGCCCAGATTTCATCAAACGCATCGTAGTACATGCGGTATCCGTCACCGACCTGAACCACCGAGCCGCTGCCAATCCCCCCCGTTTCCCACGGCTTATCCGCTTGGATCGCCGCTTCGTAGGTCTTCTCCGGCGGATTCATCTTCAGCCCGACGTTTCTCGTGGTGGCAAAGAACGCCTCGTCAATGAACAACTGCTTGCGCGAACCGACATCCACCGATTTTGATGGCATGGCTTCTCCCTTTGGGGTTGCTTTGTCTGTCATGGGGTCCTCCCTTTTCCTGTCCGATATCTCTTTTTGCGCGGCTGATGCAGGTCAATCCGGGAACTCGATGCGCACCTCGTCCAGCATCACAACGCCCTCGGGAAGCAGAGACTCGTCTATCGGGTAATGCATCTGGGGTCGCATGCGGTGGTGATCGCCATCCATCGGCGGCAAAGGAACCACATCCGGCATGAAGAACACAAAGATGAGGTCCACGTCCACATGGCGCAGGACGTCGGCGATATCCCCCCATCCGTAGAAGTGGAGCATATCATGGCGTGCTCCGAGACAGGTCCATTGGCGCAGATCGGGGGCCAGGGTCAGGGTCTGTTCGGACCAGTCCGGGGTGATCTCAAGCGGCTGTCCCGTCAGCACGTAATTGATCGTGCGATCACCCACCTTTCCCTGCGCCAGCAAGACCAGTTTCGCGCCCTTGCGCTCCACCTCCCCCTTGAGCCGGACGGTGATCTTCGCGTCGGTGAAATCAATGGGAAAGCCCCCCTCGACGAAGCGGTTGGGGCCGCCAAATTCCCGGGTCTCTTGCGGGAGTTCCAAAAGATTGGCCGTGGGAAGGACATACAGGAGGTGCAGGTACCCGGCTCCCGGAGGGGCGTGGTTGGCGTCAACGGCCCACGGGCCGCGGGATACGGCCACGCCGTCCTCGATCTGAAGCGGCATGTTCCGTGACGGACCCGCCCACGCGAACCATCCGCCCGGACCGTTGTCAAACGTCTCGACGTACATTTTGTCAGTCATCGCATCGCTCCCTGTATAGTATGTTTAGAGTTTTGGAACGCACCGACCGCGTCGGTGCATGCGGTAACACGGTTACCGCACTCCATATTTGAACTCCTTTCATGACGCCATAAACTGAAACGCGTACAGCTTGGCGTCCCGGATCACAAAGCGCAGCTGCACCGAATCGCCCGCCAGGGACGAGACGTCGCGTCGAAGGTCTTTTTAACGATCCCCAATTCCGACTTTACGCCCTCCCACGATGCCGCGCCATCACTTCTTCGCTCAGTTCGATCCCCAACCCCGGCTCCGTCGGAAGCGGAAGCGCACTGTTCTCGGCCACAATGGGATGATTCACCCACCGGTTCCATCCCATCCCCTCCCATCCCATGATCCCCTCCGTATTCTCGGAGTGGTGGGCGGGCAACTCCAGGTACCGGGTATTCGGCACATGGGCCATCACGTGGACCAACGCCATGCAGGTGACCGGCCCATAGTTGTGCGGCGCGATGGGCACATAATAGGTCTCCGCCATGTACGCGATTTTCCGCGTCTCCGAGATCCCCCCGGTCCATGCCAGATCCGGCATGATGATATCGCACACGTGCTGCTCCAACAG
Organism: Candidatus Latescibacterota bacterium; assembly: GCA_030613045.1. GTDB lineage: Bacteria > Latescibacterota > 4484-107 > 4484-107 > 4484-107 > 4484-107. The sequence continues at coordinate 2,932 of JAUWMS010000021.1, forward strand.
CTCGCGGAACCGAAATCGACCAAAAAGCCGCTCCCCCGTGCAAATGGGCGTGGTCGTGGACCGGGCCACCTTGGCCATCGCCGCCGCGTTATCCGGTCCGATGGGTTCCTCGATAAACATCACATTGAACTCCTCCAGCGCCTGGGCGCATTTTATCGCACTGGGCACGTCCCAGTAGGCATGGCAATCCATACAGATCTCCAGTTGATCGCCCACCGCCTCCCGCACCCATCGCAGCATATCCGTAGCCTCCCGGATCGCCTGAAGACTGATGTATTTCCCCAACCGTTCGTCCCTGTGCCTGGCGAATACATCCGTCTTGAAAGCCTTCCATCCCTGCTCCACCAACCACTGCGCCCGATCCATGATCGCACTCCGATCAATGGGAATCCCGTCCATTCCCCCACTAAAGTACACCGGCACCTGGTCCCGGCACTTTCCTCCCAACAACTGATAGATGGGCACGCCCAGGGCCTTCCCCTTGATGTCCCAGAGCGCCACGTCGATGGCGCTCATCGCCCGGAACTCGGCTCCCTGCTGCCCGTGATACGAGGACTGATGGAATAGTTGCTGGAAGATTCCCTCGATGTCCGAGGGGTCTTTTCCGATCAAGCCCTCGCCGAACGCCTCGATACAGGCTTTGGCCGCCCCCTTCAATCCGTGATACGTCTCCCCCAGTCCCGTGATGCCCTCATCGGTGTGGATCAACACCCAATAGTAATAGTACGCGTTCTTCTCGTCCGGCTCCACCACTTCCACCTTCGTGATCTTCATTTCTCCATGCTCCTTTCCCGTTCGTGGCAGATCGGAAAGCACAACCCGGCCTTTGGAGCCATCCGGTTTGTTCCCGGTTCTGCATGGCCTTCTTTCACGGCAGCCCTCCCAACACCTCCAAAACATCCTCATCTCAACCATGAGTTATGCGACCGTTCAGTTCCCGGACAAACTTATTTTCACAATCAGGAAACCAGAAAGTCAGGAGAAAAACGCTCCTTCCAAAATGCACTACAGCCCTCTCCTGGGTTCCTGGATTCCTTATAGAAAACACATAAGATTTTATGAAGGTAATTTTGTCCACCTACTTAACAAAGTAGGATGGGAAAAGCGTGGCGTACCCATCACGCTCCCCGCGATCGAGCACATCTTGGAAGGCTTACTCAAAATGCAGGGCGTAAAGATCCGCATCGTTGAGCACAAAACGCAGACGGCTCGGTCGACCGAGCACTTGGCTGACATCGCTTCCCTGCTTCCAGCTCACCACCCGCTCGATCTCATCTCCGACGATCTCCGCGCAATCGGACAGAGAAAACCCCTGGATGGGCCGCCCCCCCGCATCCTGCATCTCGACGCGGACACTCCCGGCGGCCGAGGTGGAAACGTTCAGCACCAGCCGGGCGCCCTCGAAGAGGAGCGGCCTGGTCACAAACTCCCCCCCGCTCATGGGCGCCTGCACCGAGACGAATCCATCGAGGCGCAGGGTATAGCGGCGGAAGGTGGTGCTTTGTCCCCGCCAGTATCCTTCCGTCACGTAAAACGAAAGCTCCGGGGGCGCGCCGGGAAGTTCGGACGCCGTCTCGACCACGCCCCAATTCTGGTAGTTGTCCCCATAAGTCCAGTTATCCTGCGGCCGCAAGCCCGGCCGGATGAAAGCCTCCCCCCAGCGTTTGAAGGTTCTTCCATCGCGACTGCTCATGACCAGCCCGTCGGTCAGGGCGGTGCCGTAGCGCGGACTTACGGAGGAACGGAGTCGCCGATGCTCCGGCTCGGGCAGCGCGTTCATGGCATCCGACCACTCCCGCTCCGTGTACCGCGTCGGGAAACCGATGAAGAGGTGTGGCGCCCGGTGGTAAGGCGTGATCTGGTTCGTGTACAACTGCTCCTCCGGCGCTCCGGGATATTCGAGCCAGATCGGATCGGTCCAGTGGATGAAATCATCCGATGTGGCGGTCAGGATGCCTCGACATCCATCGCGGAAGTCGCGGACGTAAGCCCGGTATTCCCCGCGCACGGGATCCCAAAACGCGAGATTCTGGGAGTCGAACGCGCCTTTGGTGATGATAGGATCCTCACGCAGCATCGCCCAGTGGATGCCGTCGGGGGAGGCCATGGCATACAAGCCATCCGCCGATTTTCTGGCTGCCCCCACGGCCTTGTACCGGGCTTCCGAAGGACACGCCGGGTTCGCATCCTTGAACGGAGCAAAGCCGTGGATGCCTTTCAGACTTTCGCCCTCGCCTTCCCACACGATATTGTTCTTCCTGGAACCGTCGAAAGCAAACAAACCCAGGTCCGGCCTCTGCCAGCGTATGCCGTCCTTGCTCTCCGCGTACGCGATGGCGAGAGGACGCTCCTGCATCTGGCCGTCGTTCAGGACCGCGCGCCAGGTTTTGTAGTACATGCGATAGGCTTCGTCGTCGCGAAACACCGTGACGTAACCGCACATATTGCCTTCCCAGGGTTTATCCGTAACGAGCGCCACCTCCCGTAGTGTGGGCTTATGGAGGCGCAGACCAGCTCCGTCCGTCATGGTATCCATCAGATGCTCATCCACGAATAGTTCCAGGCGATTACCGATATCAATCCCATGCTCTGCACTCATCCGATTCATTCCTTTCTTACATAATAGGTCAGGATAACTTGCAGAGGAAAGACCGCGCCTTTCCTGCATCAAGTTCATTCGCCGATTGCCTATCCTTTTGCATAATCCGACGAATCGGGATCAACAGATTCCAGTCCTCCCATGGCTCGCACTTCCGCTGCCCGATCAAGTATCTCTTCGCGGGTCACCCCGGCTGCTTTGTACATCGCGAAGATATTCTCAAGCGGCGTCTCGGGAGGGACCGCGTGGGATGCGGCAAGAATATACCCCCCGCCGTCAGCAGTCATTCCTTCCAGCAACCGCATCGTTTCGCGGTAAACCTCATCGGCGGTGCCGTTGGGCAGGAGGTTCTGGGTATCAACGCCTCCCATAAACGACAGTTCCGCCCCAAACTCCTTCTTCAATTCCAACGGGTCCATCCCGGGGCAGTTGCACTGTATGGGGTTCAACACATCTAATCCCATTTCAATCAGATCCGGGATGATAGGGCGAATCGAACCGCACGAATGGTAGGCGGTCCACAACCCCCTCGACCTGCCGACGTCAATGATTTCGGTTAGATGCGGACGAATCATATCGCGCCAGCATTCCGGACTCATAATCATAGCCTGCTGACCGCCGACGTCATCCCCGGTCCAGAGCCAGTCGAGGGGAAAACGATCGCAGGCCGCTTTGGCAATCCGCAAGGAAAAAACGGCGGCTTGCTCCAGCATCGTCCCAGCCAGTTCAGGAGAAGCCGCCAGGTCGAGGATCGCTTTCTCCATGCCCCGGATCCGGCAGACCATCTCGAACAGGCAAGGGGAGATGTCACACCCTATGAAGAAGTCGCTGCCCACCGATATCACTGGCTCCATATTCTGCAGAAGCTGATCAATCCGGACGTAAGGAAAGGATACGTGTACCGGAAAATCTCATCCTCGTCCGCTTCCTGCAAAGGCGAAAACCGGATCTGGTTGAAAGGTCCATCCTTGACCCATTCGACCCCCCAGAAATCTGTGTGCGTCTCTCCATCTCGTTCGTGGACAATGCCCTCCATGGCATAGTTGTTGCCGACCCATGCCTGGCGCACGTCGTCCCCCATGACGCCGGCCACACGGGCCGCTGGTATGTCCAATACTTTGCTGAGACCTCTGGTCGTGTCCGGGGGGAACCACATCCAGATCGGCACTCGGTCAACGGGTTCGCGTCTCAGCGCGGCGTGCACACGCGATTTCGAGTTCACAGGTTCACCTTCCCTCCTCGAAAACCGAACATGAGGCGGACTGATTTGTCCGTCTATCTCATCTGCTATACCGCTTCACCTTCAGTTTTTTCTTTTTTCACCGCTGAGCACGCAGAGTGCGCAGAGCAAGCATAACCAAAACGCTCGCAGTTCTCTGCGGTCTCTGCGGTGCAGTTCACATAGGGTCGGGAAAGAAAAAAATCCAAAGTGAGTGGGTATATCAGCCTTCATCTTATGGAAAGCCTGCTCTGAGGGGGTGTTTAAAAAATCCCTCTATTGAACACCGAACATCACCAAAGACCCCGAAATGAAAAGGATTCGATGGTTTTTCAGTGTGCTTCCGTGTTATTCGGTGTTTGATTGGGTTGCACAGACACCGTTTCAGACATACTCTGAAACCTGTCCTCTCCCGGATCAAAATTGCCAAATCCCGACGCTCTCGCCGTCGCTGAGGACCTCCTCCACGTACGTCCCAGTGCGCGGCGTCACCATGGCATCGCTGACGCACTCATCGCGATCCAGCACGCGGTAGCAGAGCACATGGCGCCACAGGCCATCCGCAAGCCGTACCGTAAGGCCGACCGGATGATCGGCGCGCCAGATGGATCCAGCCGGGGCCGGACCGAACTCCGCAGGGCAATCCCGAGCTACGATTGGATCCAGGAGGCTCCGGCGATCTCGCGCCAGGGGCCATAGGAAGAGCGTCTCCCGCATCCACGGCGAATAGATCGGACGAATCAACGCCATGATCCGGCCGTCCCCCATCTGAGCGCCGCACACCTCCGTCAGATCGAGGCTGCCCTCGTACGGCTTACCCGCTGCATCGCATCCCGGATCGTCCACGTTCACCGGAGGCGACCAGGTGCGCCCGTCGTCCGTCGAGCGGCACACAAATGCCTGACAGTGCGTCGCCCCTCATGTGTAAACCGTGAGGTCTGGGTCTTTCAGATCGTGTCCGCCGTAGCAAAAGAGCACCATCGAACCGTCCGCGAGATTCAAAAAGGCCTGCGGCCCAAGGTGCAGATCCTTAACGTGCGCGGGAACGGGACCAATCCCCGAGGGAACCGGCTCCGACCAGGTGCGCGCGCCGTCCTTCGACTCCGCCAAGAGATACTCCTCATCCGTCTTGATCAGCGCGATCAACCGTCCGCCCGGCGTCAGGTGCAAGCGCGGCGGAAACAACTCATGATCCCCGCGCAAAACGGGCAACAGTTCGGGCTTGGACCAGGTCCGGCCGCCATCGGAAGACCGGGTTAGAAGCGGCGTGATCTCCCCCTTATACGCCTCCTCCTGAACGGCATAGTTGAGCAGGAGCGTGCCATGGGAGAGCGTCAGTAAGTCCTGAGGCTTTTGCCACAATCCGTATCGGGTGTCTGGACACGGATGGAACCAGTTCGTGGGCTGGCGCACTGCGTCATTCCAGGCACAAGAAGCCGCCGCTTCTCCCTCGATGGTACTATTGCGGATGTCGGCATCTCCGAAAAAATAGACCCCGATTGCCCCAAGGCCGGAATAGGTATCGCCCCGGGCCTCGAATTTTCCGTTTTCCCCGATGGTTACTGAGACCTCCTCGCCGATGAACGTCAGGTCCCAGGTAACTCAGGTGTCGCTCCCGCCTTCGAACAGACGAAGGAAGCCACGCGGTTGGCGTGGTCGTTGATGCGGTCGAGGTCGTAGCCCCTGAGAATCCCCAATGTCAGCGCCGCCGTAAAAGAGTCGCCCGCGCCCACGGTATCAGCCACCACGACGGAGTAGCCCGTATGGCTTGAGGTACGTCCCTCCGAAAAAAGGAGACTGCCTTTTTCACCCCGGCTGAGCGCAATCATGCATAGGCTGTAGCGCTTTTCCAATGCGCTCAGGATGGTCGTTTCATCGCCGGAAAGGGCCAACACATCGGCCACGACGGGCAGTTCCTCGTCGTTGATTTTGAAGACGTTCGCAAGTTGCAGCGAGGTCTCGATCCCCTCCCGCGAATAGAAAGACTGTCGCAAATTCACGTCGAAGACGCGCAGACAGGAAGGACGTGTCGCCGCGAGAAAGGATTGTATCGTCCTGCGTGAAACGTCAGACCGTTGCGCCAGCGCCCCGAAACAGACCGCGTCCGCCCTCATGGCCAGTTCCATCAACCGCGGCAAGGCCGGGATGAAGTCCCACGCCACGTTTTCGTGGATGATGTAGGAGGGTTTGCCCGCTTCATCCACCTCGACCGAAACCGTTCCCGTCGGATGCTCCTTATCTACAACGACATAATCACGGTTCAGACCCAGATCATCAAGCTTTTCGAGGATTTTCCTTCCCAACTCGTCGTCGCCGATGCATGCGGCCACCACGCCCTCCCCACCCAGGGCATGGGCGTGGTAGGCAAAATTGGCCGGTGCGCCCCCAAGCTTCTTGCCCGAGGGCATCAAGTCCCACAGAATCTCCCCAAGCCCAATGAGGAGAAAAGCATCTTCGTTTCTTGTCATATTACTCCTCCATTCCCCCCCCCTTGGGGAAACAACCTCCCGCAACTTCCGAATCCGCGGGAGATTTCGTCTTTAGGCTGACCGCTGATAGCTGCACTCACAACAGCTCCATTTTCTCGAAGACCGCCCGCAAATCGTCCATCTCCCGGTCATCGAGCGAAGGCTGCGGCGCACGCATCCAGCGCGGCCCGCGCCCGAACAGCTCATACGTGGCCTGAAGCACCGGATGAAAACCCTTGGGATGCGCGATCGCGAACTCAAAAAACGGGTTATCGTACGTATCCACGATTTTGGCGGCGGCAAAGAGATCCTTTCGCTCTACCGCCTCCCAGAACGCGTGCGTCACCCGCGGAGCCAACGTCCCATACGTGGTCATATATCCAACCATACCCCAGAGCATCCCGTACAAAAATCGCCACTTCTGCCCCCCGTTGAACACGGCCAACTTCTTGCCTACCGCATAGAGCGCATCGTGGCACCAGGGATCCCCGGCGTCTTCCTTCAGTGCCGCCACATTGGGAATCTCGGTTAGACGTTTCAGCAGCTTCATCGAGAACACCCCATTGAGCACGATGCCGCAGTCCACCGCTTCGGACACGGCCCGGTAAATCTCAAAGGTCGGATCTTCAAAAATGGGGCTGTCCCCTAACGCAGCCTGTGGCCGCAGGGGCATTACGGCATCCGCGCCGAGGTCCTCCACGTACCGGGAAAAGCCCACAATCTGATCGTGCCACCAGTGATAATCCGTGCCCACTATAACTGTGGCTCTCCCGGCGGTCTGCTCGATCACGGCCCGAGCCTGCGCACGAATCTCCTCCTCGCTCTGCAACTCGTAATTGGAATCGCCGGAGGTCAACAACAGGACCTTGAGATCATTGGCGATGGCAAATTCTACCGTATTCCGCACGCTCTCCAGATCCTGCGCCCCTTCACGGGTGAAGTACGTCGGCAGAGAAGCAATCGGTGCGGCCACTGCTTTTTTCAGTTCTTCCGGTTTCATCCGATCTCCTTTTCTTGCCTCAGAGCACACAGAGACCCGGAGACTCCTCTGGCCTTCTGGCCTCTGGCTTCTGGCCTCTGGCCTCTGTGGCTGAGGTTTACCTTTACTCCGTTGGCTGAATGGTGTATTTGACACACGGCGCGGTCCAATCGTCCGGGTCTTTGGCGAAAAGATGCGCCACGGTTACGATGATTTCTCCGGTCTCCCGATCTTCATACACGCCAAAATTGGAAAGCTGGAGGGAGTCCGCCTCGCCTTCCTGTTTCGTGTCAATGACCGTCACACTTTCCCGGATGACGCTTATGTTCTCTTCGTTGATTTCAGCGATAACGAGCGGATACCGGGGTCCATTTCCTGAAGGTGGCGCGGGCACGATATTCGCGATCCAGTAGAGTTTACCGTTGGAATGACGCAGCAAGTGCGATATGCTCGATGGCACGAAGAGAATCCCTCCGTCGTCGAATCCGAGACGACGCACCGCGCTCCAATTTCGTCCCTCGTCCGGGGACACCGTGACCCAACTGCCTCCCGGCGTGGCATCCCCTCTGGCTCCACCTGATCCCCTGCAAATACACAAGAGCCGGCCATCAAGGAGCCGGACCATCGTGGGTTCGCTGAAGCCCCGGATGGAAAGTGCCGGGTCTATCCGGATGATTTGCGTGGTCTCCCACGTCATACCCGAAGCGTCCTCCGTCAGCGTCCCCAGGATGAATCCGACGTCGCCGAACGTATAGCCGCCAAAGGGATTGTATAGCTCCCCGTTTTCGTCTATGGGGAAAATGTAAGCCGCCACGAGGATTTCGCGGGGGGAAAGCACGAGATGGGAACTCATCGTCGCGGAGTTTTTGCCGTCAAACACGCCTTCCATGTAGTGCGTGGCATCGAACTCCGGCCCGCTTTCGACAAGCTGTTTGAGAGGGCCGAAGGTCTTTCCGCCGTCGCGGGACACTTCGTAGAATATCTTTCGGTGCTTACACCCTTCCAGCACTTCGCCCTTCGGCAAGACGATCTCCCGGGAAAACCGGATGTACACACCCCTGTCCGGATCCACGGCCACGGGGGTTCCGGTTCCGAACTCGATGACGCTATCCCCCTCCGTCCGGACATCCTTCGGCACCCGCTCCGGCTCGGACCAGGTCTTTCCGTTATCGTCGGAACCCTGACGATACGCCGCGCTCGTCCTGTCCGAAACGCACGTAGTGACATAGTTCCGCACCATCTTCAGGCCGGCGGATTCCAGGTACTGCGCCCCGCCACTCACACAGAGCCCCTCCTCAGGCGGCTCGATCCAGATTTCTTTTCGGACATTCATTTCAAGACCCTCCCAGGTTGTGGGCTGTTTTCCGTTCCTCAAAGATCGGTCGCACCCGTTCAACGATCCCTTCCGACAAGATCGGCTGCGAATGCGCGTTGCTGTGATAGCCGTCGGGATAATCGAAATAGTCGTCCGGATAGTTGTCCGCAAGAGATGGAAAGGTGCGCCAGAAATTTGCCAGAGGCACCTGAAGATCGCGGGCGACCCGTTCCACGGTGAGCAGATAGTGATCGAGCAGTTCAAGCTGAATCTCCATGTGCGTCGGGCTGTTGAATGCCTCGGGCCACTCCGGAACCGGCGGCGGCGTCCAGAAGACCGGTTCGGCGTCCATCATCCGGGAACGCTCGACCATCGTGCGTAGATTGGCGTCCATCCGATCCGGCGTGCACTGAACCACGTACGAAGACCGACATTCGTAATGGCGGATGTGGGAATCGTTCAAAAGGAAGCAGATCACGACGCAGTGCGGCTTCACGGGCGTCACGTCCCGCTCCCAACGAAAAAGCCCGAGGCTGGAGCTGGTCCCGCCGATACCGGCATTGACCACTCGCACCTCGGACCCAAGCTGAGTTTCCAGGAGAGTCGTCCATCGCTGTGGCCGCTCGATTCTCTCCAGAGCGGTAATGGAATCTCCAAGCACAACGATGCGAAACTTGCCCCGGCAGCTTTTGAGGTCAAACTCCTCGATCTCAATAGGCGCCGGGATGGGTTCGTCTAAGATAGGCATAGTCAAAATCTCCTAATCATCTCTGAAATCCTGAAGGATGAATTTCCTCAAGCTTTAGCCTTTCATAGGATAACTTGTCACAGCAGTCCAGAGGTCACAGAGATGCAGGAAGCTAAGCTCAGGTTCTCGCTTTCTCTGTACTACTGTCCTGCAAAATCTTGTTTTTCTGGCAAGGTTTTTGTTGAACGAGGAGGAGTTGGATTGTTCGGATTCCCGGATAAGCTTACTTTGTTTGATCCGTGTAAATCCGTGCAATCCGTGTCCCATTGCTTTTGGTTTTTTTGCGACTTCGT
>JAUWMS010000037.1 GCA_030613045.1 Candidatus Latescibacterota bacterium
AGCACTTCCACACCATAGCAGACCGCTCCCATATCCAGGATAGCATCGTTCTGAGCCGCTTCGTACTCGAAACAGGTTCGATACCGGATCCATCCGCTGTAAGTGGCCAGTTCCAGGTCACTCCACGAAGGCAGCGGCATGGCGTGCGTGACCCAAGAGCCGTCCGGCAGTTCGATTTCCCAGTGATCCAAAACGAACGAATTTCCGGCTTCTTCGATTGCAGGCTGAGCGCGCCATGAGTTGGATCCGTCCAGAATCAGCAGTTTTGAGCCGGTCGGTTCAAAGAGCAGCGCGACCCGCTGGACATCGCCTTCTGACAACATGGTGCATCGTTCACGGGACAGATCGAGTTCCAACAGACGGCCGTTGCGGCGCCACTCCAGGGTTACTTCCTGCACCACATTGCTCTCGTTGAGCAAAAACAGCAACTCGGTATCGTCCGTCAAACGTCTAAAAACACTAATCGGAAGCCCTCCGGGGCGCACCAGAATTTCGCTCTGAAGCATCCCGTCCAGATCCTCAACCCCTTCCACGGAGTTGGCAAACGACGCCAAAGATTCGGGCGGCGTTCCCACAACCAAAACCTGCCCGCCATGGCAGCCGAAGGCCTCAAGACGACTCGCCACATCGGTCGGAATTTCGGCCCCTTCGGGAATAATAATCTTACGATAGCGGCTGCCGGACGGAGCGACAAACGCATCGTCCTCAAACGGAAGCGAGCGAATCGCCTGATCCCACAGATAATCGTATTCGCGCTGGGTGTAGCAAAGGTGATTCGCAATCGCCTCCACGTGCTGACACACATCGCCGCATCCGGTGTATATATTGGACATCGGAACATAGACGCCGATCTCCGCCGCCGGTAGCCCCGTGTTCATCAATGTGCAGAGCCGGGTTGTCCGGTCGGTCAACATCCGCCCAAAGGCCGCCATGACCGGATTTTTTGCGGAAAGATCGGGAGGGTGAAAATAGAACTGTCTGCTCAATTCATAATTGAAGAGCATGAAATAGAACTTCGTAACCCCTCGAACGATCTGGTGTTCCAGCACGTAGCGCATCGCATCGGCGTGCATGCCGTGTCCCATGGCGCCCAACGACTCGCTCAGCGCGGATTGCTTGCCGAGAATCCGCGCCGCCGAACCGCCGAAACGCGGGAAGTCCACAAATTTCCCCGGCTCAACGTGATCCCAGACCACATCTATACCGGGATGATCGCTGTGGACCATATTCTTAAAAAAATCCCCGTTGTTCGATGCCAGGATTTCAACCTGATGATCGTTGAGCTGATGCCCGACGGACAGGACGCCGTGCTCATGGCACCAACGCGCCATCAGTCCGTAAAAATTCTGGGCGCACAGATCGGTCCAGACGTCGGTATAATCACGCAGCAGCGCCTTTGACTCAGGACGATCCGGGGCGCACAACAGAAGCGGCAATTTTTCGAGGAGCTCGGTTCCCTTTCTAACCCGGAACTCCCCGTCGAATCCCTCGGTCCAGGGAAAGGGAAGAGATTGGCCCGGTTCATCGTAGAAGAACCCTTTGAGCGTTCCTCCGAAATACTTCCTTAGTCTCTGATAGTATTTTTCGTGGCTCAATTCAAGAAAGCGTCTCGTTGCCGAGGGGTTCAGCATGTCCACGGAATACTGGGTCATGTCATCCACGGCCCCGCTCGAACGCGTCGTATATTGATCGCGCGATTGAACCTGCCAGCAGACGATCAGAAAACGCTCCCGTCCTTGACCCGCTCGATACTGAATCTGGCGTTGCCGGGGCATCAGCGGCTTCGGGGATCCATCTGTGGGATTCCCAACCTTATCAACCGCCACAACGGAAGCAGCGACAAAACGCTCGGGAAGCGCCATCTGAAAACACTCCCCCGGCTCCAGGAGCAGGTTCACCACGAGCTTTAACGTCTTTGCCCGATACCGTACATCCGAAGTGACCGCTCCGCCGCCAAAGCCGCTTGGGAACAGCCAATCGTCGAATATCCAGACTTCGAGATCCTTTTCCTGCGCCTTGCTCAGCGCGAATTCCACTCCGTCGAGGTAGGACTCCGACATAAATGGATAAGGAAGTTGCCACCACGGCATGATCGCAAAACCACCGAAGCCCAGATCACACATGCTCTGGATTTGCTCCGCAAGACGTTCCTTTTTTATCGTATCATTCCACGCCCACACCGCTATGGGGCGAAAGGTTCCTGAGCTGTCTGTCTGTCGAATCATCAGGCTCCAATCTCCGCGAGATAGATTTCACTGGCGTGCTCGCCGGGTTTTGGTTTCGGCCCTTCATCCACATCGTGCTGGGAATAGAAACTCATCAATTGGACAGGTACGCCTTCCCTCACGCAGTTGCCCCCGTCTCAGCTGCTACATTTGAGTGGCTATCTCCGGCCGCAGAACATTCTTGAAAAGGGGAAGACCTTCGCTGGAAGGTTCGACGCCGGTGACTGTATTGCCCACCCAATGATAGGTGTAGGTCTGTCCGCCCACTTCAACCTTCTGCTTGAAACGCAGGACAGGATAGGTGATCGTCAGTTCCTCGTCCTCGGTCGCTTCCTCGAATTTGATGTAATCTCCTTTCCATAATGGCTCAACTTCTTCGGTTCCACGGTAGGCTCTCACTTGCGTGCGTAGCGCCCACGACGGCGGGCGCAGAAAGAAGCGTCCCGCCTTCTTCACGACAACGGTCAGCCGCCCAACGTCAGGGGCAAAGGAGACGATCCGCGCCTGCGGGACCTCCCGATTGAAGGACAGATTGACGAAAACACCCTCCGGCGACTCGGTAACGACGTTGCGCCACGAGATATGCAGCGTGCGCATTCCCTCAGGCGGGCAGCAGCCCATCATGCTCATGCGCGAGTCCATTGTCAGACCGTTGGGAGTGAGCCGCGCGACAAACCCTCCCTCAAAGTCGTGCGCCAGGCGAATTCCATCCTCCGCCTGCTCGGGCCGGTCCTTGTGTACCTCGCGATACAGCGCTTCGTATGCCGGCGTGACGAAAAACTGCGCCTGATAAATGTAGTTCCGAACGAAGCGCTCCACATCGTCCCAATATCGCGAGTACCCGGCCAGGGCAAGCCAGGAGGCCATCTCGGTCATGTCCCCAGTCGCACAGGTTTCGGAGTTAATGCGGCCGATGGACTCCGGGAACCAGCCCCAATCCGTGCCTTGCGAGATCAAAAAATCGTAAACACGGCGTGCCCACTCGATGTACCGGCTGTTTTGCGTTCGCGCCCCGAGATGCAGAACGCCCAGTGCCGCGCGCGCGTGCACATGAGAGTTAGAGCCGCCGAAGGAGCCGTCGCTTTGGATACGGTTGTCTCCAAGATTCGTCTGCAGGTCGGCAATCATGCCATCGGCGAAGGCCTCCGCGAAATCCATGACCTCCCGGTCTCCCGTCACTTCGGCGTAGCGGACCACAGGTTCCAGGATGCAGGGGTAGTTATCCGCATATCGGGTAACAAACCACTCGCCGTCCCGCCATCCACCCATACCCCCCGGATAGTAGGCCCGCCCGGTGTCCCACATCGCCAGATTCATCAGGCCATCCACGAGCTTCCTTGCGAGGGTTAGAGGAGCTCTATCGCCGGTTCTAACCGATCTTTCCACGATACCCGCAAGCGTTTCACCCGTGGTCCAGTTAAGCGCACATGGCTCGCAGGGTTTGTCGCTGCAGTTGAGGCAATAGGGCGACAACCAGCTCAGACCGTCGTCGCGCACATAGCTGAGGATCCGTGTTCGAATAGCCTCTTCCGCGTCCCGTCCCTCTTCGCTCCCGCTCATCTCGCGCATCAAGACGAACGCGCGGCTCATGCGGCACTCGGTGTCGCCGAAGGTAATCTGCGGATCGCGCGACTTGGGCCGATCGCTCGTTGCGGGCTGCATGGAAGGCGGATAGTCAAACAGAGCGACGTCAAAGCGGCACTCGTACCCGGAGTCTTCCATGGGGTTGTGGCTCAGATAGTGCATCGCCCGCGCCGCCATGTCAGTAAGACTGATATCCGGCGGGTTCACCGATTCCGCGAGAGGTCGAACTTCGCTCGGCACGCTCCCGGCGACGATTTCCAATTCCTGTATCGCTCCACGATAACCGAGCAGATTTTGCGGCTGCCTGCATTCCTTGCTGTTTGCTTTCATGGGTCGCCCTTTCCCTCGCTTACTGCCCGGGCAAATACGCTTGTTACCTTATGCATTTGACCGCGGCATGGACTATTTCCCTTTCAGCCAAATCCGTTCTATGGCCTCCCTGCCACTAACCGGAGAGATTCGGCAGTTCTCCGAATCCGCACCGGTCTGATCGCCCGTCATTGCCTGCAAAATCATCACAGTCCAATCTCCGCGAGATAGATTTCACTGGCGTGCTCGCCGGGTTTGGGAGTCGGTCCCTCATCCACATCGTGCTGGGAGTAGAAACTCATCAATACGCGATCCTCCTGCACAACCAATCCCGGATACCCGCAATCGCCACGGGAGGGCAACACGAGAATCGGCTCTAAACGATCCCCTACCAGCTTCCAGATCGCGGTGTGCCAATCCTGCGGCGTCTTGGATAGCCGCTCATCCTGACGGGTCAGCGCAGCAATCTTCTCCGGCGATGGCTCCGGCGGGATCGCCACCGATGAGGGAAACTGCGCGGTGATCGTCTTGCCCGCCAGCCAAAGCTCATCGCCCACACGACGGAAGACCGGACAATGCACCGTGTAGTTCAGCTTCGTCAGTTTCCAATCCGTGTAAGGCGGTTCGCTCTCTGCCAGATACGCCATCTCTTGATTATTGCTCATTCGGACAACGAGCTGCATCTTCTCGTGTTCCGTGATCCATATTCCGGCTTCCACGGTCTGTTGGGTCGGGAACGGTATCGCGGCACCTTCCTCCCAATTCCGACCATCCAGAGACTTCCCTATGGATAAGGCGCCCTTGCTTCCGAATGAAGCATAGCAAACCCCTCCAAATCGTTCAACCTGCCAGATCGAGCATCCCTCCCTGACCACCTCCGGAGTGGACCACGAGATGCCATCGGAGGTAAACAACGCACAAGCCTGGACACGGTGTCCCCCTCCACCTGTTTTCTCGTAAAGAAGCTGACCGGGTTGCTTCGGGTACGCCGAGAAGAAAAACACGCCGAGTTCATCTCCGAGATTCAGAAGATGCGGATCGCGGTCGTCGTGCTCCTCGCCGGCGCTGAGCCGCGCGCAAAGTTCCCACGATTCCAGATCGCGCGAGCGGATCACGAGCACATCGCCGTAATCGCCCGGACGCGCGTGGCCTCCGCCATTCCGGAAGGTGACGTAGTAGTGCCCTTTCCAGTACTCCATATCGGTGAACGCACTGTGCCTGCCGTTCGAATAGATCTTCTTGATATTTTTGATGTGAGCCATGATGCAGCCTCCTTTTTTTGTGGTTTGGTTTGGTTTGGTTTGATCTTCGTCAGCACCAGTCGGCGAAAGGATTCGCCTCCTACGGCTTTTGTAGGAGGGCAATCCCTGAATGAAGAGTACGCTCCCATTGGCGAAGATCAGCGGCATTCGCGGTGGCGTTCTTCCGACGGACGCTTTCGGGTGTTGGCAAATATACCCATGCTATGGGCGAAATGCAAGCCAAAAGTGAAAGGGCGGTAATGGCCAAAAAAACTTGTGATCATCGAGCATTTTGCACTTGACTAATCGTTTTCTACGTCTTATATTTCTTTAAGTTTTGATGCTCATATTTCTCCCGCTGGTCAGGGAGGAGCAAAGATTTTGTCCCGCAAAAGTTGCAGGGCGGTGAATGCTACACCCCGGCGGAAGTAATCCGTTTGCTAGTCCAGTATGGCGACTATTATGCCCCACGGCGTGCTGTTCCGGGGTGGCAAGGAGAAGCTCATCCGCAAGTTTTTCATCAACGACGACGTGATCGAGGCGATCATCAGCCTGACGCAGGACCTGCTCACCGGCAAGGTGCGCGTCACCACTCTGTTGTCCGAACCGCAGGAGGCCATCGCATGAACTCAAAACTCCCGATCAACCTGGAGGGCCTGCTGCGACAGCGAAAGGTCGAAGGCGACCGGATTGAGTACAAGACGGGGTGGAACCCGGACCCGATCATGCACACCCTCTGCGCCTTCGCCAACGACTTCGAAAACCTGGGCGGGGGCTATGTCGTGATCGGTCAGGACTGCGACGCATCCGGGATGCCCGTCTTTCCACCGACGGGCGTGCCTGACAATCAACTGGACAAAATTCAGCGGGAGCTTCTGCAATACTGCAACCAGATCCGGCCTACCTATTTCCCCATGTTGAGTGTCGAGCGCTTCGAAGGGCGCAACCTCATCGTGCTGTGGGCCCCGGGAGGTCAGAACCGGCCCTACAAGGTTCCGAGGTCGGTCACGGTTAGGATGAAGGATCACCGCTATTACATCCGCCGCTACTCCAGCACGATCGAAGCGAAAGGGGACGATGAGCGGGAGTTGATCAGTCTCACGGCCAGGGTTCCTTTTGACGACCGCTACAATCAGACAGCCGGGATTGAGGATCTGTCACCGCGATTGATGCGGGAGTTCCTGCGCGAGGTGGGCAGCAGTCTTGCGGATGAGTCACAGGAGCTTTCAGCCGAAGCCCTGGGCCGGCAAATGAATGTGACCGGAGGTCCGGACGAGGCGGCGCTGCCGAAAAATGCAGGGCTGCTCTTTTTCAACGAACACCCAAGACGGTTTTTCCCGGCCACACAGATTGATGTAGTCTGGTTCCCGGAAGGCCCTGGTGGAGATCGCTTTGACGAAAAGACCTTTGAAGGAACTCTGGCTCGTATCGCTCGAGACGCGCTGAGCTATATCCAAACCAACTATCTCAAACAGACCGTCGTCAAACACCCCGACCGGGCAGAGGCCGAGCGGTTTTGGAATTTTCCATATCCCGCCATCGAAGAGGCCGTGATCAATGCCGTGTACCACCGATCCTACGAAATTCGGGAACCGATTGAGGTGCGGATTACACCGGATGATCTAATGGTTCTGAGTTTCCCCGGCCCTGATCGTTCCATCCGGATGGCCGACCTGCGAGCGGGCAAAGCCGTCTGTCGCCGCTATCGCAACCGTCGAATCGGCGAGTTCCTCAAAGAGCTGGATCTCACGGAGGGCCGTTCGACCGGGATCTCCAAGATTCTGAAGGTGATGATCGCAAACGGCTCGCCAGCACCCGAGTTCGAGACGGACGACGCCCGAAGCTACTTTCTCATCCGTCTTTCGGTGCATCCGGAGGCAATATCGGAGGAAGTTGCCCACGTTGGCGCCATAGAGAAAGTCTCAGGGAAAACTTCGGGAGAACCTTCGGGAGAAACTTCGGGAGAGCCTTCGGGAGAAATCCTATCATTGATGCGTGAGAACCCGCGGGTGACCATTCCGGAAATCGCTGAAGCCATTGGAAGGACACCCAGGGCCATCGAAACGCAGGTCGCCAGACTGAAGGCGGAAGGTCTTATTGAACGGATCGGCCCGACTAAGGGCGGCCACTGGATTGTCCACGTTGGCTCCATAGAGAAAGTGTCCGGGAAAACTTCGGGAGAACCTTCGGGAGAAACTTCGGGAGAGCCTTCGGGAGAAATCCTATCATTGATGCGTGAGAACCCGCGGGTGACCATTCCGGAAATCGCTGAAGCCATTGGAAGGACTACCAGGGCCATCGAAATGCAGGTCGCCAAGCTGAAGACTGAAGGTCTTATTGAACGGTTCGGCCCGACTAAGGGCGGCCACTGGGTTGTCAGGGAAAAAGCGTGAGCCTCGGAAAGACACCCAAGCATATCAAGCTCGACGAGCGCAACCACGCCGCGAAGCCGCCGGAACATATCGTCCCGGAGCCGCTCGGTCTCCGACGGGCGCTTTGGCTTGTTGGTAAATATACCCATGCTATGGGGGGAATGCAAGCCGTAAGTGAAAGGATGGGAATTGCAAAAAACCTATGATCATTGAGCATTTTGCCCTTGACTAATCGTTTTCTACGTATTATCTTCCTCTAAGTATTGATGCTAATGTCTCTCCTGCTGGTCAGGAAGGAGCAGGAATTTTATTCTGCAAAAGCGGAAGCGCGGAGTTGTGCGACTCGCATAAGCAATAGTTATTCCTTAATGAAGGATCTGCTATGACGTCAACAGCAAGATCTTTTCTGCTCTTTGTCTCTTGTTTGATAGGTTTATTTCAACCAGCATCGCTTTTTGGTGCGTCACTACCTGTAGTCGAAAAATCTGTTAATTTCTCAAATACTTCATTAGGAGCAGATTTTACAATTCATTTCAGTAGCACTTCTTTAGGAGCAGACAAAACGATTAAAATCGCCAAGTCGCCAACAAAGGCGGATATAACAATTGGCATTACAGATAGTAAAGAGCAGGCGATCATCTATTTCAAAATAGTTAATAGTTCATTTGTAGCCGATAATACAATTAACATTTCAAATACATCCTTAGGAGCGGACGAAACAATATATTTGACCAAATCCAGCTTAGGTGTTGATCTTAATATTCATTTTACAACAGTAATAAGTGATGCCGATTTTGTGATTTCCACAAACAAGCACTTTCTGCCGCCAAAAGATATCATAGCAATTCTCTCATCTCTTAAACTGCTAGATAAAGATATTATTGAAATCATCAAGGCTCTTGCTAAAGGCTCTAAGCATAAGAACAAAGAACAATTCGAAAAAGGCAACAATCTTTATACTAATATCATTGAATCACAAATCGACGGTGATTTTGAAGGGTGGGAAGGAGAGACCATTATTAAATTAACGAATGGCCAGATTTGGCAGCAAACGGAATACTATTATTACTATCACTATTATTTCATGCCGAAGGTGCTGATTTATACGTCAGATAATGGCTATAAGATAAAGGTTGATGGAGTTGATAAAGTAATTGGTGTTACAAGGCTAAAATAAAGGTATAATCGGGTAGCCGGGGGTTTTTCTCCCCCAGCCCCCACACCACCCCTCATGCGGGTCCGCAAGGGGCGGTTCACAGAGATAACCGGACCGTAGTCGGGTAATGAATGTTCACCCACAGCTTTTTGACAGATAGAAGCCCTTGATCCTTGAGCCATTGATTGGTCATGCCGGTCTGGGTGGCCAGAGTTCGGGCGCATTTCCAAGGGCCTTTACGAGAAAGGCACATAGGAATCGCCACACCCGGATGGGTCCCGAGTTTGAGAAGATTGCGTACTTTGGTGCGGACATACCGCCACTGTTTCCAGTAACACATGCGCACCCTCCTCCTGAGCCAGTGATCGATTTCAGGGATAGGACGATAATACTCCGATATCCCAAAATAGTTCATCCAGCCTCGGAGATATTGAGCCAACTTCTTGAACCGGTACGCCATCGAGACAAACCAACTTCTCCCGGTCAGTTCTTTGACCCTCCGTTTAAACTCACGGAAGGCCTTTTCCGACCATCGGATTTTGTTCCCCTTAAAGGTGAACCCAAGGAAGTTGGTCTTATCTGTTTTGTCCACCTGGCTTTTCTTCTCGTTGACCCTGAGCTTAAGCGTCCGCTCTAAGAAGCGTTGAACACTTCGCATCACGCGCTCCCCCGCCCGCTGAGACTTTATCAAGATGACAAAATCATCGGCGTAGCGAGCAAACCTGTGACCACGGTGTTCCAGTTCCTTATCCAGGTCATCAAGAAGAATATTCGCCAACAGGGGTGAGAGCGGACCGCCTTGAGGCACCCCTTTTCGGGTTGCCTGTAAACGGCCGTCGATCACGACCCCGGCACGCAGGTATTTTCCGATCAGGCGCAGGATATGTTTATCCCTGACCTTGCGGGCCACTCGGTGCATAAGCACATCGTGATTGACCGTGTCAAAGAATTTGGACAAATCCATGTCCACAGCGACACGGTACCCCTCTCGGATATACTCACGTACCCGATAGACGGCATCATGGGCCGATCTACCCGGCCTGAAACCGTAACTATAATCCGAAAACCCCGGATCAAAGATAGGCATCAGGACCTGGTAAATGGCTTGCTGGATCAACCGGTCAAGCACCGTGGGGATACCCAGAGGACGGGTTCCACCCGTCCCTTTAGGGATCTCCACCCGCCGAACCGGCGAGGGTTGATAGATACCTGCCAAGAGAGACTCACGGATCTTATCCCAGTTTTGGCGTGCAAACTCCAGAAACGCTTCAATCGACATACCGTCGACGCCGGCAGCTCCTTTGTTCGCTTTCACCCGTTTCCATGCCTTGAGCATGTTTCCCCGGGACAGTATCCGCTCCAGCAGGTGACCATTTGGATCGGGCGATTCCATGACGTGCCCCATGTTCACTCCTCCTATCGGATTCTCTGTGTCATGGGAACTCATAGAGGCTCCTTTCCTGCTCTGTGTTCGGCCCTTCACCATGTCCCGGGCATTACCCCGGACATTGGGCTACTATGGCCTCGGCTGACTTCTGCCTCATCCCCTTACAGGTTACCCGGTAAGGCGCCGTGAGGGCTCACTATGGGAGGCTGTCGATTATTCGTGATTCCTGAGTAATGTCAGGACTCATCATCGGCGACAGCCACCGATGATGCCTGGACCTTGGTTCCCCGGTTTGGTCCGGGCCGGGAGCTACCACGTGAGAGACTCACCGCATATGAGACAGATCTCCCCGGATAAGGAGGTGAACTTTCGCTACACAACCGCGGCATTTACCCTA
>JAUWMS010000413.1 GCA_030613045.1 Candidatus Latescibacterota bacterium
ATCACCTCGTCAATGTCATCGGGGGACAGCCCCGCATCGCTTATGGCCTGGCGACACGGTCCGACCGATCGCTCGACCAGATCGTCCACCAGCTGCTCCAACTTGGCCCGCGTCAGGGAAATTTGCAGATGCTTGGGGCCCGATTGATCCGCGGTGATAAACGGCAGATTGATCTCCGTCTGCATGGACGAGGACAATTCACACTTGGCCTTCTCCGCCGCTTCCTTCAATCGCTGCAGCGCCATGGGATCCTTTTCGAGATCAATCCCCTGCTGGCTCTTGAACTCGTCCGCCAACCAATCAATGATCCGCTTATCGAAGTCGTCTCCGCCGAGATGCGTGTCACCGTTGGTGGACTTGACCTCGAACACCCCGTCGCCCAATTCTAAAATCGAGACGTCGAACGTTCCGCCGCCCAAATCATAAACCGCGATCTTCTCGTCCTTCTGCTCTTTGGCCAACCCGTACGCCAGTGAAGCCGCCGTAGGCTCGTTGATGATCCGCAGCACCTCCAGGCCCGCGACCTGTCCCGCATCCTTCGTGGCCTGACGCTGGCTGTCGTTGAAATACGCCGGCACGGTGACCACCGCCTGCGTCACCTTCTCGCCGAGATACTCCTCCACGGTCTGCCGCATCTTCTGGAGGATCATGGCGGAGACCTCCGGAGGCGAATAGTGCTTCCCGTCAATGTCCACCCGCGCCGAATCGTTCTCCCCTCGTGCGACCTCGAAAGGAACCTCCTCGATCTCCCGCGCCACCTCGTTGTATCGCCTGCCCATAAACCGTTTGATGGAAAACACCGTCCTCTGCGGATTCGTGATGGCCTGCCGCTTCGCCGCACCGCCGACCAACCGCTCGCCGCTCTGCGTGAACGCCACCACGGACGGCGTAGTGCGTCCCCCTTCGGAATTGGGGATCACCGTGGCATCGCCGCCCTCCATAATCGCGACGCACGAATTCGTGGTACCCAAGTCAATGCCGATAACTTTTCCCATTTTTTCGCTCCTTGTGAGATGATCACCGCAAAGGCGCAAAGCACGCAAAGAAAAAAGCAGGTAAAGGTAGAGGCAAAAAAATGGCTTGATTCCTGCTTTTCTCTACCTTTACCTTTACCTGCCTCTCTCTGCGATCTTCGCTTCTTTGCGGTGAGAATTTATACTGAACGGACATAGGTTCAAGCCCATTTTTCTATGAATAGAGCAAAAATCGTGCCAGGCACGTACACCTCTTGCTCATCCCTTTCCCTGTAAGCATTGAAAAAAGCGGCTAAACGACTCAGTCGCAAGAAAAAAGGACGATCTTAATTCCCTGAAAAAAATCCGAGGCAAGGAATTCCAATCGTCCTGTCCATGGAACAGAAACAGCCACTATGACACGAACAAAGTCAATACGACACGCTTTGGAAACATAGGTGCCGCCCTGACAGCACCTCTTAGCGCGTATCTGAAAAGGGGTCGAACGGCTAAATCGAACACCGAAAAACACTGAAAAAAACCAAATTCGGTCTCTGCGGTGTCTTTCGGTGTTCGATTTTCCTCCCCGAACCATGACCATAAGGTCATGCTTCCTCCGTACTGTATGCCTTCTCCACGGGAGACTCATCCCATTTTCTGAGGGCAGAGAGCGTGGTACCACGATTCCCCATAACCTTCCGCTCTTTCAGGCTCTGACACGTCAGGCAGAGGGAAGTGGTGGGCAGATACTCCAGGCGCTCCTCCGGGATCTCCGCACCGCACGCGGCACATTTTCCATAGATCCCGTTTTGGATACGCTCTAACGCCCGGTTGACGGCCTCCAATTTCTGGCTTCCCCGGTGCAGGAAGACACTCAGACGCTCGCGCCCTTCGCTCAAAAGCGCTTCCTCGGTCTCCTCGGGCGCTCTGAGTTCGCCGATTTCACCGATGTCGTTCCGCACTTCGCCTAATTCGTTGAGGATGCCTTCTTTTTCCCTGAGCACCAATTTCGTGAAATGGACAAATTTTCTCTTATCCATCGTTATTTACCCTCTTTCGTGATCCCGGCTATTTCTCCGGGATTTTGATCGCCACAAAGAATGCTCGATCTTGCCGCTTGAGCAGTAGCATAATCGCTTCGCCGGATTTTAGCTTCTTCACGGTCTGGTTATACTCTTTGACCGAAGCGATCTTCCGGCGTCCGATCCGTTGGATCAAATCGCCCCGTCGGATGCCCTTCTCCGCGGCCGGGCCGTTCGGATCCACCCCGGAGACCACCACGCCCTCCTCGTCCTCGTATCCGAGCTGTCTGGCGATGTCGTCCGTCAGGGCTTGTACCTGAATGCCTAATTTGCTTTCCTCCCCCTCCTCTTTTTCGGCTATGCGCTCCGCATCGGGGCGTTCTCCCAGCTTGACCCGAAGCTTC
The DNA here is from genome assembly GCA_030613045.1 of Candidatus Latescibacterota bacterium. Lineage (GTDB taxonomy): Bacteria > Latescibacterota > 4484-107 > 4484-107 > 4484-107 > 4484-107. The sequence continues at coordinate 2,380 of JAUWMS010000413.1, forward strand.
TTCTCAGCGCCGTCCCGCCACACCGTCAGCTCTACCCGTTTCCCGGGATCACTGTTTGCGACGACCCGTTGCAAGGCACTGGCATTTTCGATCTTCTCGCCGTTCAGCTCAAGGATTACATCGCCAGCCTTCATCCCGGCCTTCTCTGCGCCTGTATCCTCCCTGACTTGCTGAACCATTGCCCCGCGCGGTTTGACCAATTTCAGGGCATCGGCCATGTCCTTATCCACGTCACTAATATCTACTCCGAGATAGCCTCGAACTACACGTCCTTTGCCGATCAGTTCCTCCATCACATTCCGGGCCATATTGATCGGGATGGCAAACCCGATGCCCAAAAAGCCGCCGCTCGTGGTCTGAATGGCCGCATTGATTCCGACCAACTCTTCCTTCAGGTTGACCAACGCTCCGCCGCTGTTACCGGGATTGATGGCCGCGGTGGTCTGGATATAATTCTGATAGGTAGGTGTCGCGCTCCCGAAGTTGAGATGATTCCTTCCTTTGGCACTGACAATGCCCTGGGTCATCGTATTATACTGCTCGAAGGGATTCCCGAACGCCAGGACCCATTCCCCGACCTCCAGCGCATCCGAGTCGCCAAAGCGGATCACGGATAGATCCTTGCCGTCAATCTTAATCACGGCCAAATCCGTCAGCTTGTCCTTTCCGACCACCTCTGCGTCGAATTTTCGCCCGTCGGACAACGAAACTTTGATCTTATCCGCGCCCTGAATCACGTGATTGTTGGTCAGAATATAGCCCTCTTTGTTCACGATTACTCCGGAGCCTAATCCCTTCCTCGGTCCTCCATAAGGATGAGGAGCAAAATGTCGCCAAAAATCGTCTCCGAAGAACTCATCGAAGGGCGTACGCCGCCGCTCCGAAATTTTCGGAGCTTCGACCTTCGTCTGGGTCTCGATGGCCACCACCGTCGGAATCACCTTCTTGCCTACGGCTACGAACGCCTTACTCGTATTCTGGAGCTGAAGGAGTTCCTCAGAAACCTGCTCATCGGATCCCAATGCCACTGCCTTCGCCGCTGGCGCAGCTTGTCCTTCGGTTAGCCATCCCAGTTCCGAGGAGAGAAATACGCCGAGCGCGATGCCGAGGATCAGCAATACAGCCGCCATCGGGATGGATTTTTTGGATCGTGCCATAACAA
>JAUWMS010000096.1 GCA_030613045.1 Candidatus Latescibacterota bacterium
GCCTATTTCCAGAAAGAGGGGAAAGTGTTGCTCAGAGTAGGCCCCAGGGCGGTTCAGTGGACGGGCGATCCGGAGAAGGGCGACGTTCTGCGCAAAAACGAGTTGATCGGGGACACGATTGAACTTACGCTGAAGGATGACGTGCCTGTCGAAGTGGCGGTATTCGGTGAGGCCCGGGCCACCACCACGACTTTGGATGCTTCGGGCGCGGAAACGCCGGATACGAGCTTCCTGAAGGGCCGCACCATTACGATGAAACTGAAAGCGGAAAAACTGGAGGAGATGGCCGTGTCCGGAAACGCGATCAGCCGGTATCGCACGTCCGAGGGCGAAAACCGGGAACCCGCTGAAAACGACGCCACCGGCGACCGCATCGTGCTTTTTTTCGACGGGGGAACCATCGCGCGCGTGCTCATCGAGGGAGGCGTTCTGGGCACGTACTATTTTGCGTCCGAGTAGGCTGTTTTACCGCAGAGAGAAGTCAGGTTAAGGTTGAGGTTGAGAAAGGCAACGTTTTGCCGTACCATGAACTCGGTGAGGGAAGCTGCCGAACCGTGACGTTCACGTCACGGCGGGAAGGGAGGCGAAGGGACACCAAATGGACAAAGATCAAAGAATCGCCGCCGAACCAATTTTGGACGATGGGTCCACGCTGAGGGCCGATCAACTCGTGAAGAGCTACGGCCGGCGCAGAGTGGTGGACAAAATCTCCGTCACCGTGAAGCAGGGGGAAGTGGTGGGTCTTTTGGGCCCGAACGGCGCGGGGAAGACGACCACCTTCTATATGATCGTCGGGATGATCCAACCCGATGCCGGGCGCATTTTTCTGGATCAGGACGACATCGCCCGCCTGCCGATGTACAAACGCGCCCGAAAAGGCATCGGGTACCTCTCTCAGGAACCTTCCATCTTTCGAAAGCTCACCGTCGGGCAGAATATCATGGCCATTTTAGAGACGCTGGATCTTAGCCGGAAGGAACGCCGAAGCCGTCTTGCGGAGCTTTTGGAGGAATTGGACATCGCCTCTCTGGCCCACAGCCGGGCGGACACGCTCTCCGGAGGCGAGCGCCGCCGCGTGGAGATCACCCGCGCCTTGGTCACGCAGCCCCGATTTATGCTCCTCGACGAGCCGTTCTCCGGCATAGACCCCATCGCGGTGGAGGACATTCAGCACATCATCTCCCGCCTCACGAAACGGGGACTTGGGATTCTGATCACGGATCACAACGTCCGGGAGACGCTTTCGATCACCGATCATGCCTACATTATGTGCGAAGGCCATATTCTGACCCAGGGCACGGCGGAATTTTTGGCCAATGATCCGGAGGCCCGCCGCATCTATCTCGGTGAGAAATTCCGGTTGAATTGACAAGTCCATTGGTTTCTAATGGACAGGTCAATTTGTTTTGAATGGACAGGTCAATTTGTTTTGAATTGACAGGTCAGTTGGTTCTCAATTGACAGGGAAAGGCGTTCGCCACGAAAAAAAAGCTTGTCAAAAGCGTTTTCATTGCGTATTTTTAATGCCTTGTCCTCTGATTTCTCACCGCAGAACACACAGCGCGGCGAAGTTGCAGACAAAGCCCAAAAGCAATGGGACACGGAACCCACGGATTTACACGGATCAACCAAAATGAGTATTAGGTGTAAATCCGAACAACCATTACCATCCTCCCTCTGCAAAAACTTTCTCACGAAAACAAGATTTCGCAGGCTTGTAGACAGCGCGGCGAAGTTGCGACCAAAGAATCAGGCGCAAAGGCACAAAGAAAATCGAAGCGGATTTCGCAGACGCCATACAGGAAAAGCTTACCCCCAAAAAGATCCTGCGGATTAGTAATACAGAACTATTTTCGATGTTTGCGTTCCCACGCAGGAGCGTGGGAACGAGATGAAACTACTTGGTCGGCGAAAGGATTCGCCTCCTACGGGTTTGTTTGTGTAGGAGGTCAATCCCTTGCCCGATTGCTGACCTCTCATAATAACATTTCGGAACTTACTTAAAGCTATGCAACTTACTCAAACCATGAGCCTCCAGCAAAAGCTGGCTCCGCAACTCATCCAGTCTTTGCAGCTTCTGCAATTGCCCACGCTGGAATTGGAGCAGCTCATCCGGCAGGAACTGGAGATGAATCCCATGCTCGAATTGGAGGAGCACGAGGAAACCCTTCAGGAGGAGGAAGCGCGGGACGAAGACGAAAGCGCAGACGAGGAGGAGGAGTTGTCCTCCGAGTTCGATGAGGCGGATTGGACGGAATACCTCGAAGACGGCTTCAATATGGCAGGCGATTCTTTCCGGGAATTTGAAAGAAAGGATGAGCAACAGGAGCGGCGAAGAGAGATCAAGGACACCGAGACCCTCATGGATCGTCTTTTTTTTCAGTTGCACATGGGCGTCTCCACGCCGGAGGAACGCCGGATCGGCGAGTTTATCCTGGGCAATCTCGACGGAAACGGCTATCTCGCTTCCCCGCTGAAGGAAGTGGCCGAAAATTTGAACGTCTCCGTGAAAGACGTGGAACGGGTGCTTAAGATCATACAAGGCTTCGATCCTCCCGGTATTGCGGCGCGCGATCTCAGGGAATGCCTTATGATCCAATTGACGGAAAAAGGGCTGAAGCATTCGCTGGCGATGAAGATCGTCCGCGATCATTTCGAGGACTGGACGAAGTGGCGTCATCGTGAATTGTGTCGAAATTTGAAGATCTCCGAAGACGCATTCCGGGACGCGCTCGAAGTGATCTCCAGTCTGAACCCCAAGCCCGGCGCCGAACTTTTTGCCGAAGCCCCTCGAACGATCATCCCCGATATTACGATAGAGAAGGTGGATGAAGACTACGTGGTTCTCATGAACGACCGGTTCACCCCCTCCCTGCGCATAAGCCCTACGTATTATACCCTCCTCAAGGACCCGAAACATACTGCCTCGGACGCAAAGACCTTTATCCTCGAACGGCTCGATCGGGCGCGCTGGCTCATCAATTCCATCGAGCAGCGGCGTTCCACCATACTCAAGGTGGTCAACGCCATCGTCAAAAACCAGCGCGATTTCTTAGAACACGGGATTCCCTTTCTCAAGCCAATGGTGCTTCAGGACGTCGCCGACGAGATCGAAATGCACGCTTCCACCGTCAGCCGCGTTACGAACGGAAAGTATGTCCAGACGCCCCAGGGAGTCTTCGAGCTGAAGTTTTTTTTCGACAACAAAGTGGTTTCTATGGAAGGGGAGGACCTTTCGGTCAAGAGCGTGCGGGACAGGATTCGCCAACTGATCGAAAACGAAGAACCCAAAAAACCCTTCAGCGACCAAAAAATTGTGGACCTCCTCAACGAAGAGGGCGTTGACCTGGCTCGGCGGACCGTGGCCAAATATCGGGACAATATGCGGATCCCGTCGGCGCGCTTTCGAAAACAACTCTGAAAAAAAAAGACGCACCGCAGAGACGCAAAGCACGCAAAGAAAGGCAATGAACAGTGAACAATACCCCATCCACCCACCCCAATTCAGGCAAGGAGTGGCGGGGTATTCCTCATTGAAGTCCTTTGCGTTCTTTGCGTCTCTGCGGTGAGATTTCCCTTTTTTAGTTTTTGGTGATTTTATGGCAAAAAAGACCGTTCGTGATCTGGAGCCGGGCCAGTCGTTTACCTCTTTTTTCGCGGTTCGAAAAAAGGAGGTGAAGGAATACGATGGCAAGCCCTACCTGCTGCTTGAATTGGGGGATCGAACCGGGCGGATCGAGGCGGTGATCTGGGAGCGTTTCTCCGAGATCACGAAGGGGGTTGCGAAGCGGAACGTGGTGAAGGTGCAGGGAACGGTGATCACCTATCGGGAACGGCCGCAGATCAGCATCAAAAAGCTCCGGCGGGCGGAGCCTTCGGAGTACGACGCGAGTAATTTTCTGCCCGAGTCGGAGCGGAACCGGAAGACGATGTACCGATGTCTGTTGGAGAAATCCCGGGGGATAAAAAACGCGCATCTCAGAACACTTCTTCTGCGCTGTTTCGAGGATGAGGAGATCTCCGAAAAACTACTGGAGGCTCCGGGCGGAAAGCTCTGGCATCATGCGTATCTCGGCGGATTGCTGGAGCACACCCTGGGTGTGACCGCACTCTGCGAGCGGGCGGCGGAGCTGTATGCGTTGGCGGATCGGGATCTGTTGGTCGCCGGGGCGCTGCTGCACGACATCGGAAAAACCGTCGAATACGAGTGGTCCACCTTCTTCGACTATTCGGACGAGGGCCGGTTGCAGGGCCACATCGTTTTGGGAGAGCATATCGTCCGGCGCAAGATGGAGACCATCGAGGGCTTTCCGGAGGAGTTGTGGAAGCAATTGAGCCATATACTCCTGAGCCATCAGGGGCGGCGGGAGTTCGGGTCGCCGGTGGTTCCGATGATGCTGGAGGCGATCATTTTATATTATGCGGACGAGTTGGATTCTAAAACCGGGGCGTTTAGCCGCGTGATCAAAAAGGAGGGAGCGGAAGGAAATAAGTGGAGCAGTTGGGTGCATCTGATCGAACGATTTATCTATCTTGGGCCGGGTGCGGATGCGCATACGGGGGAGCGTACATCGGAGTAATAAAACTGCACCGCAGAGACGCAGAGGACGCAGAGAAAAGGCAGGTTGAGGTCAAGGTTGAGCGCAAGGTTATTAGCGGGGTTGGATGGTCTCAACCTCAACCTCAAAGTCTTTCTCGCTCTCTGTATCTCCGCGGTGAGATTTCTGCTTCACAGGGAGAGCAACCATGCAGGAACGGGTATTGGAGGTTTTGGTCTATCTGATCGGTGAGTTCAATCAGCAGCAGGGCAGTCTTAATAATATAAACGCGTTGTCGCAAGGCTTGGTGGGACTGGGATATACGGAGAACGAGATCAATACGGCCTTCTCGTGGCTTGCCGAACGCCTGCGTGCGCAATCCATAGTGATGTCGTCGGACGAGAAGGTGGACGAGGTGGTTTACGGTCATCGCATGCTCCACGACGTCGAGCGGCTGATCCTGACCCCCAAGGCTTACGGGTATCTTATCCAATTGAAGGAGTTGGGGTTGATTGATACGTTCCAGATGGAGGCGATCATCGAGCGGGCCATGCTGATGGGGAGCAAAAATGTGACGGAAGAAGACATCAAAGCGCTTGCCTCCTCCGTGCTTTTCGAGAGCGAGGGCATGGCGCCGGCCACAGGCGGATACACGATGTTTGGTCCAGAGGGGGAACATTCGATCAATTAGGGAAGATAGTCATCAGGCATTCGTCATTAGTCATCAGTGCCCCACCACCGCGTCACCCGGAGGGGCGGGGCCCAATGCCCAATAACTGATGCCCAATGACCAAATGGGAGAGACTATGGGAAAATCATTGGTGATCGTCGAGTCGCCGGCCAAGGCGAAAACGATCAATAAATTTTTGGGAAAGGCGTATCATGTCGAAGCATGTATGGGGCACGTGCGCGATCTGCCGAAGAAAGAGTTGGGCATTGACATCGCGCATGATTTTCAACCTAAGTACGTGGTGATCCCGGGCAAAGCGAAGATACTCTCCGCGTTGAAAAAAGAGGCTAAAGTGGCGGACGTCGTGTTTCTCGCGACGGATCAGGATCGGGAGGGAGAGGCCATTGCCTGGCACGTGGCCAACCAGATTATCAAGGGAAAGAAAACGGTTTATCGCATTGTGTTTAACGAGATTACGGAGCACGCGATTCAGGAGGCGGTGGCGCATCCGTCCGGCCTGGATATGCGGAAGGTGAACGCTCAGCAGGCGCGCAGAGTGCTGGACCGCTTGGTGGGCTATCAGGTGAGTCCGGTGCTCTGGAAGACGATCCGGGGAGGACTCAGCGCGGGTCGGGTGCAGTCCGTGGCGCTGCGTTTGATCTGTGAGCGGGAGACGGCGGTTCTCCGCTTTCAGCCGGAGGAATACTGGTCCATCACGGCCACGCTTTCGGGTGCCCGGGGCGGTCCTTTTGACGCGCTGCTGATCCAGAAAAAGGGCCGGAAAATCACGATCCCGAACGAGGAGCAGGCCGGGCGGATCGTCTCGGAGTTGAAGGACAGTTCCTTCAAGATCACCGACGTAAAGCGTAGAAAACAAAAACGCAAACCGCCTCCGCCGTTTATCACCAGCACGCTGCAGCAGGATGCGTTTCGCCGGATGGGTTTTGCCGCGCGGAGAACGATGAGAATTGCGCAGGAGTTGTATGAAGGCATAGATCTGAAAGGGGAGACCACGGGGTTGATTACGTATATGCGGACGGACTCGGTGCGCGTGGCTACGGAGGCCATCACCGAGGCGAGGGACTATATCGCGAGCGCCTATGGCGTGGAATACGTCCCTCCGAAGCCCCGGATCTTCAAAAGCGGAAAGCGGGCGCAGGAAGCGCACGAGGCCATCCGCCCGACGGAGGTCGCCCATGCGCCCAAGAAGGTGAAAAAATTCCTCTCCCCGGATCAATACAAGCTCTATCAATTGATCTGGAATCGCTTCGTGGCCAGCCAGATGCGGGAGGCGATCTTCGATATGATGCGCGTGGATGTGAAGGCGGGGAGCTATCTTTTGCGGGCCACGGGATCCACCATCGTCTTTTCGGGCTTTATGCTGCTTTACCGGGAGGCGAAGGAGGAAGAGGAGGAGGAAAATCAAGGGCGGGTTCCGGCGGATCTGAATGTGGGGGAACCGTTAGAACAGCTCGGACTCAAGCCCGACCAGCATTTCACCAAGCCGCCGCCGCGATACAGTGAAGCCTCTCTCGTCAAGGAACTCGAATCGGAGGGCATCGGGCGGCCCAGCACGTATGCCCAGATCATCGGAACGCTTTTGGATCGGGAGTATATCCTGCGGGAAAAACGGAAGTTGATCCCCACGGACCTCGGAACCACCGTCAGTATCCTGCTGACCAAAGCCTTTCCGGATCTTTTCAACGTGGGCTTTACCGCGCAAATGGAGGACGATCTGGATAAGGTCGAGGCCGGAGAGGACGAATGGACGCAGGTGGTGGCCCGATTTTATGAACCCTTCGAAAAAACACTGACCTCCGTAAATGAACGCCGGAAGGAGCTGAAACAATCGCTTCAGGAGGAGACCGAGGAGGTTTGCGATAAGTGCGGGAAAAAGATGGTGATCAAGTGGGGACGGAATGGGAGATTTATGGCCTGCTCCGGCTGGCCGGAGTGTAAAAACTCGAAGCCCTTGAAGGGAGAGCAGGATATTCCCGAATTGGCCGGGCAGAAGTGCGAGAAATGCGGCGCGGAGATGATCGTGCGCTCCGGCCGGTTCGGTCGCTTCCTGGCCTGCTCCGCCTATCCAAAGTGCAAGAACACCAAGCCGATCTCCCTCGGAATCCCATGTCCGGAGCCGGGATGTTCCGGCGAGCTTTCGGAGCGGAGAACCAAAGGAGGCCGCGTGTTTTACGGATGCACCGCCTACCCGAAGTGTAACTTCGCCACGTGGGATAAGCCGGTAAAACAAAGCTGTCCGAACTGCGAGGCCCCCTTTCTGGTGGAAAAAAACACCAAGGCCAAGGGGACGTTTTTGGCGTGTTTGAAATGTAAGAGTGAGTTTGAGATCGAAGGATAGAACTTTCGATTGCAGATTTCGGATTGGGGATTTCGGATTGCCCCGCGACCATCACACCACACACCAATCACCACGCACCTAAGGACCATCGTATGGAAAAACACATTCGATCCTTGCTGGAATACATCGAGACATAACGGGTGTTTTCAGAGCATACGGTCGAGGCGTACCGGAGGGATCAGCTTCTGTTTGCCCGATTTTTGAAGGAGGATTCGGGATTGGAAACGATTCGGGCGGAGGTCGTGGATCGTCT
>JAUWMS010000091.1 GCA_030613045.1 Candidatus Latescibacterota bacterium
GGAGCGACCTGTCCGGCGTGCTGCGTCCGTTTTCGGAAATTAAAACGGTGCTGGAAAAAGCGGGCGCCCCAACCCACGTTGCCGATCTGGGCCTGGATCACCAAGCTTTGCGCGAAGCCCTTCTGAACGCCAAAGACATCCGGGCGCGATACACCGTCCTGGATTTCGCCCACGAGTTGGGACTTTTGATTCCGCTGGCCGACAGGGTGATTGAGGAAAGCGGGGTATAATAAAGGTTTTGGTCAGCCACTTGAAAAAGCCCGAAAAACGAGGGGACGTAACTCCGCTCGCAACGACAAAACGACTTTATTATTGTCATTGCGAGGCACGAAGTGCCGGGCGCCATCTCATCTGAGGAACGTTTTGCAAGTGGCTCTGGTGAGTTCCGTAGAGGGTATGGAAGGCGGCCTTCGGAGGGCATAGAGAAACCCCCGGAGTCAGAAGCGTCCGGGGGTTTGGGGAAATCCCGTTTGGCAGAAAGGGATTACATCAGACCAACAATTCTGCAAAATATCGCGCGGATTTTTGTCATCTCTTCGCCATTTTTGTCTAATTGAGCTACTTTTCTGATCAGAAAGTTTTTGAGGATCGGCTGAGTAAGGTGAACGAGGGCTACGGAGGATTTGTTTGGGATGTCCTCACTAAATCGGGGGTAAATCACCAGCGTAGATGGCGTGTTTTCCCCTCTGTGGGAAAGCAGGATAACTAACGCGGAGTGAAGGTGATGCGCCTTGTTCAGTGCATCAGCCTGGATAACCAGGGCGTAGCGCTGGGAATGGAATTTGCGCTGGACAGCGGAGATATTATCTTCGGGGAATTTGATGATGGGATTTTTGGGATCATCGAAGACGGCATAAATGCCACCATATTCAGCCTTTACCATATAGGCTCCATATGGGCGTCTCCTGATTTAAACCGGCCTGATTGGTCGCTTGCAGGAAAGGGAGAAAATTGCCCCAAACCTCCAAGTCGCGTTCGGCATCTTGCTTGCTATATGGCTTTGCCTTCCGAAGATGATCCCTATAAACTCTGCGGGATTCGGCCATCGAATCGAGATCTGCTTCCGTGAGATATGGGGGGACTAAGACATATCCACCAAGTTTAAGTCCTGTTTTCTCCTCATCTTCGGCATACCGAATCATTGGGAGAGTTTGGTAGCTGAGCCCTTTCATAATTTCGGTTGCATCATATAGATTGGCTTTTATGATCTCCGAACATTTGGCTATAACAGGAAGAAAGACTTCAAGTTCGATCTCAGTGAACACGTGATCGCAGGCTGTGTTGGGGCCTGGAGAAAAGGATTTCCCCTTATGTCGGCAGGATGTTGTGATAAACTTTTTTTCTTCCAGCCTGGCAAACCAACCTTTGTAATTGGAGGGTACCGGCCCCATAGGTAATCTTATAATGGGGATCTCAGTAGCAGGTTCTCCAAACTTGATGTAGTACTCCAGTTCTGAGAAATAGATCAACTTAACGAACTGGACGGTTGTTATCCCAGGTACTGTGGCCAGAATCAAACGAACGAGCCCGGCAAATCGTTCTTGAACAGGAGTTTTTTTTGCCATATCAGTTTCCCCCTTTACGCTACAAATATTGGCAAGATTCCGAGCATTGTCAAGTAGAATTTGACCTCAAAGCGGAAAATTTCCCGGAGGAGCACTACAAATCCATCCATAAAAAGTGGGCAGCGCAAAAAAAGGAGGTGCAACATGGGTATCCAAAAAAACGAAGCGATGGGGAACGCCAACGTCCAACAGACTGCGGGCCTGAATGATTTGCAGTCCCAAAGCATTCTCACTGGCATGGAGGAGTTGAAGAAGCACATTGCGCGGCTGAAGTTAGAGCCGGAAGAAAAATCCAACCTCGAAGCGGAAGTCCGGACCATCGAGGCCCAGATCGGCTCTTCGGAACCGAAGACTTCCATTTTGGACGAATCCCTCGGTTCGATGCGAGCGATCTTAGAAGTCGCCGAGGTCAAAGCGCCGAAGATCATCTCGGCCATCGCGAACATCGAGAACCTGCTTGGGGCTTGAGTCCGGTTTCAAGTTTTCGTTCATTTTTGGGCAAGTTTCATCTTGAAAGGAAATCCCCCTGGCCGCTTCCCCGATTTTGTGGCATCGGGATTTTGTAACGCCGTTGCTAAGCCTTGGGGGGCTCAGGTTCGGGAAAACAATTTTCCGAACCAACCAGGAAACGTGCGCGAACGGTTAGGAGAATTATGAAGCATGCCCATTTTTTTCTTTACAAACAGACGAATTTATGTTATTTTTAAGATCTCGATTCTACGAATTTTTTGCCACGTTTCCATTCATTATGGTGTTTGTTGCCCCTCGGACGAAACACGAAAACCGGGGATACGTTGCAGGGTTGGCTGAACGCTGACCATCTCACAAAGGAGCGTTTCTTATGGGAAAGAATATGAAAACCGTTGACGGGAACACCGCGGCATCCCACGTAGCCTACGCTATGAGCGATGCGGCGGCGATCTATCCGATTACTCCTTCCTCCTCGATGGGAGAAGTAGCGGATCAATGGGCGGCCCAGAGCCGGAAGAATATTTTCGGGCAGACCTTGAACGTCAAAGAGTTGCAGTCGGAAGCCGGGGCTGCCGGAGCCGTGCATGGGGCGCTCGCCGCCGGCGCGCTCACGACCACTTTTACGGCCTCTCAGGGGCTGCTCCTGATGATCCCCAATATGTATAAAATCGCGGGGGAATTGCTGCCTGCGGTATTTCACGTATCGGCTCGGGCGGTTGCCGGACACGCGCTCTCCATCTTCGGAGATCATTCGGACGTGATGGCCGTGCGCCAGACCGGGTTTGCTCTGTTGGCCTCCGCTTCCATTCAGGAGATCATGGACCTCGGACTCGTAGCGCACCTCGCCGCCGTCGAATCCAGAGTGCCTTTCGTCCATTTTTTCGACGGGTTTAGAAGCTCGCACGAAATCCAGAAAATCGAGTTGATTGATTACGAGGATATGGCGGCGCTGGCGAATTTTGAGCAAATCGAGGCGTTCCGGAAACGCGCCATGAATTCCGAACATCCCCAAATACGGGGAACAGCCCAGAATCCGGACATTTACTTTCAGGGAAGGGAAGCGGCCAATCTTTTTTATCGGAAGCTTCCTGCCATCGTGGCCGACGCGATGAAGAAGGTGAGCGCGCTCACCGGACGCTCCTACAAGCTTTTCGACTACGTTGGGCATCCGGAGGCGGAGCGGGTCGTCGTGGCGATGGGGTCTTCGTGTGAGACCATCGAGGAGACCGTCAACCATCTGAACGACATCGGGGAGCGGGTTGGACTCATCAAAGTGCGGCTATACAGACCCTTCGTGACGGAGGCGTTTTTGGCGGCCCTTCCCGCCACGGCGGACCGGATCACGATTCTGGACCGGACCAAGGAACCGGGAGCGATCGGCGATCCGCTGTATCAGGATGTGTGCACGACCTTTATGGAGCGCGGAGAAATGCCCGTCCTGGTCGGAGGGCGCTATGGCATGGGTTCTAAAGAATTTACGCCGGGGATGGTCAAGGCCGTGTTCGACAATATGAACGCCGCCGGTCCCAAAAACCACTTCACCGTGGGCATCACGGACGATCTGACCCATACCTCGCTCGAGGTGGATGAAAAGCTAGATACGACTCCGAAGGGCACGGTGCAGTGCAAGTTCTGGGGTCTGGGTTCGGACGGAACCGTGGGTGCCAATAAGTCCGCCATCAAGATCATCGGCGACAACACGGACCTGTATGCCCAGGGCTATTTCGCGTACGATTCCAAAAAGTCCGGCGGGTTGACCGTCTCGCACCTCCGTTTCGGCAGCGAGCCGATTCAGTCCACGTACCTCGTGCATTCGGCCGATTTCGTGGCGTGTCACAAATCCACGTACGTCGGGATCTACGAGGTCTTAGAGGGGATCAAGGAGGGCGGCACGTTTCTCCTCAACTCGAACTGGTCCGCCGAAGATATGGAAACGCACCTTCCGGCGAAGATGCGGAGGGTGATCGCCGGGAAGAAGTTGAAATTTTACAACGTAGATGCGGTCCGAATCGCGGCCAGCGTGGGCTTGGGCGGCAGGATCAATATGATCATGCAGACCGCCTTCTTCAAGCTCGCCAATGTGATTCCTTTCGAGGACGCCGTCGTCTATCTGAAAGGGGAGATCAAAAAAGTCTATGGCAAGAAGGGGGATAAGATCGTTCAGATGAACGTGGATGCGGTGGATCATACCATCGAACATCTGAAAGAGATCCAGGTTCCCGCCTCCTGGAAGGACGCCGCGGACGAAGTGCAACCCGTTTCGGACGAGCCGGATTTTGTCAAAAACGTGATGCGCCCGATGTTGGTCCAGCAGGGCAACCGGCTTCCGGTCAGCGCGTTCGAGCCGGATGGTCTTTTCCCGGTGGATACGGCCCGTTTCGAGAAGCGCGGCGTGGCCATCAACGTGCCCGAATGGATCCCGGAGCATTGCATCCAGTGCAATCAGTGTGCATTTGTCTGTCCCCACGCGGCTATTCGTCCGGTGCTTGTAACGGATGAGGAACTTGAGAACGCACCGGAGGGGTTCGGGACCAAGTCGGCCGTCGGAAAGGATTTGAAGGGCTACAATTTCCGCATCCAGGTAAACACCATGGACTGTCTGGGGTGCGGCAATTGCGTGGATGTATGTCCCGCGAAGCAGAAGGCGCTGGTTATGAAGCCCATCGAGACGCAGACGGACGCGGAAGTGCCTCATTTCGATTTTTCGCTTACCCTGCCGCTCAGGGACGATCTGATGAAGCGGGAGTCCCTCAAGGGCAGTCAGTTCCATCAGCCGCTTCTCGAGTTCTCCGGGGCGTGCGCCGGATGCGGAGAAACGCCGTATGTGAAGGTGTTGACGCAGCTTTTTGGCGAACGGATGTTGATCGCGAACGCGACGGGCTGTTCCTCGATCTGGGGAGCCTCGGCGCCGGTCAGTCCGTATTGTGTGAACAAGAATGGCCACGGGCCGACTTGGGCCAACTCGCTCTTTGAGGATCCGGCGGAGTTCAGCTACGGGATGGTGATGGCGGTTACGCAACGCCGCAGCAAGCTCGCGGATCTGATGAAGATCGTGATAACCACGGATATCCCAGAGGAACTCAAAACGGCCATGACAGGCTGGCTTGCGGGCATGAACGATGTCGAACAGTCCACGGCGTTCGGGGAGCAATTGAAAAAACTTCTTGCCGGGACGAATGGGAATCCGCTTCTCGACAGCATCAATGCGATGTCGGATCTGTTGGTCAAGAAATCCATCTGGGCGTTCGGCGGAGACGGCTGGGCGTACGACATCGGTTTCGGCGGGATTGATCACGTGCTCGCTTCGGGCGAGGACATCAATATCCTCGTCATGGACACGGAGGTGTATTCCAACACCGGCGGCCAGTCTTCCAAGGCCACGCCGCTTGGCGCCATCGCGAAATTCGCCGCGTCCGGGAAAAAGACCGGGAAGAAAGACCTCGGCAGGATGATCATGAGCTACGGGTACGTATATGTGGCCTCGGTGGCGATGGGCGCCAACAAGCAGCAGATGCTCAAGGCCTTTGTCGAGGCAGAGAAGTACCCCGGCCCGTCTTTGATTCTCTGTTACGCCCCGTGCATCAATCAGGGGATCCGAAAGGGGATGGGGAAGACGCAGGAGGAGGAGAAGCTGGCGGTTCAGTCCGGGTACTGGCCGTTGTACCGGTATAATCCTCAGTTGGCGGAGGAAGGCAAAAATCCCTTCACGCTCGATTCCAAGGCTCCGGATGGCACCTTGCAGGCGTTTCTCTCCGGCGAAAACCGGTACGCCCTGCTGGAGCGGACCTTCCCGGATGAGTCCAAGCGGCTTCGCGCCGGGATCGAAAAGGATTACGCCGCCCGGTACGAGATCCTCGAGCGGATGGCGGGGAGCGAGGCGAAGTAGTTTTTTCCCGAAGCGTTGCTTCCTGAAACAGCGCGAGAAGAAAAAGGCCATCGGCGATAGGCGGATGGCCTTTTTCGCTTTTTATGATTCACCGCAAAGTGCGCAAAGGAACGACAGGTTAGTACGAGTTTTGCACTTAGACGGCCGGAATCACTGATCTCACTGATACGCACTGATAACACCGATCCCATCTCCGCCTCTTCCGGTGGGGATGAGGTGGCGGGATCACTGCTATCAGTGGTATTATCAGTGTCATCGGTGGTTCCGGAGGTTGAGCTAAGTGAAAAATCCGTAAGGTTAAGGGTGAGCATGGTGGGATGGTCTCAACCTCAACCTTTGTCTTTGAAGTGCTTTGCGTTCTCTGCGGCTTTGCGGTGATTTTTTTTCATTTCTAAATCGAAGCGGCCTAAGGAGGCGACTATGCCAGACGGAAATGCCGGATCGAAGGACGGCGAAAATTACGAGAATCCCTTGATCACGCGCTATGCGAGCCGGGAGATGAGCGCTAATTTTTCGCCGGAGCAAAAGTTCAGGACGTGGCGCAAGTTGTGGATCGCATTGGCGGAGAGCCAGATGGAGCTGGGACTTCCGATCCGCCGGGAGCAGATCGAGGAGTTGAAGGCACATCGGGATGATCTCAACCTAAAGGTGGCCAGGGAGCGGGAGCGGGCGGTTCGGCACGACGTGATGGCGCACGTGTACGCGTATGGGCTCCAATGTCCGAAGGCCAAGCCGATCCTTCATTTGGGCGCGACGAGCGCCTTTGTGGGGGACAATACGGATTTGATCCAGATTCGGGATGGGCTCAACATCCTGAAGAAGCGACTGGTGGGTGTGATCGCCGCGCTACGGGCGTTTGCGTTGGAGTATAGGGAACTGCCCACGCTCGGGTTTACGCATTTTCAGCCGGCGCAGCTGACTACGGTGGGGAAGCGGGCGACGTTGTGGCTTCAGGAGTTTGTGATGGATTTGGAGGAGGTGGATCGGCGGTTGGAGGGGCTTCGGTTCCGGGGCGCCAAGGGGACTACGGGGACGCAGGCGAGTTTTCTCGCGCTCTTCGGAGGCGACGAGGAGAAGGTGCGGGCGCTGGACCGGTCGGTGTCGGAGAAGATGGGGTTTTCATCCCAGTTTATGGTGACCGGGCAGACGTACTCAAGGAAGGTGGATGCCCAGGTGGCCGCGACGCTCTCCGGGATCGCGCAGTCCGCGCATAAGTTTAGTAATGACATGCGCCTGTTGCAGCATCTCAAGGAGGTGGAGGAGCCGTTCGAGGCGCACCAGATCGGGTCGTCGGCGATGCCGTACAAGCGGAATCCGATGCGGTCGGAGCGGATTGCGGCGCTGGCGCGGTACGTGATCACGCTGTCGCTGAGTCCGGCCTTTACCGCAGCGGAGCTGTGGTTCGAGCGGACGCTGGACGATTCCGCGAACAAGCGGTTGTCCATCCCGGAGGCGTTTTTGGCGGTGGATGGCATTTTGATCCTGTGCCGGAACGTGGCTTCGGGGCTGGTGGTGTATCCGAAAATGATCGCGCGGCGGATTCGGGAGGAGTTGCCGTTTATGGCCACGGAGGCGATTTTGATGGCGGCAGTCGGGCGCGGCGGAGACCGGCAGGAATTGCACGAGCGGCTTCGGGTGCTGGCGATGGAGGCGGGAAGAAGGGTGAAGGAGCACGGAGAGGAGAACGATTTTATTGAGCGCGTGGCCCAAGATCCCGCGTTCGGGATGACGCAGGAGGCGTTGGAGGCGATCCTCGATCCGAAAGCGTTTGTGGGGCGTGCGCCCGCGCAGGTGAAGGAATTTATCGCGCAGGAGGTGGACCCGATTCTGGAGCGGAATGGGGAGGAGTTGGGAGCGGGGGAGGAGGAGGTGAGAGTGTAGGGAGGACAATTTCAAAGATTTCAAAGATTGCCAAAATTGCCAAAATTTAGGGGGTGTCCCCAGATCGTTAGGATAATTCGCCATAGAGACACAGGGGGCACAGAGATGCAGGGAGTTAGAATGGATTCTTGTCTTTCTTGTGTTCTCTGTGGCTCTGTGGCTAAAGATGTAGGCAATCTTTGAAATCTTTGAAATCTTTGAAATCTTTGAAATCTTTGAAATCTTTGAAATCTTTGAAATCTTTGAAATT
>JAUWMS010000317.1 GCA_030613045.1 Candidatus Latescibacterota bacterium
GGGTCAGGGATCAGGGGTCAGGGATCAGAAAATTCCTGCTCCGGCCTCTATCACGAAGAGGAAACCCATGGCAACTTCTAACAAAAGTGAGACGATGCAACCGACAACGCTTACGTTTGGAAAACCGACCGACCGCGCGGATCGCTTGATCGCTATCACCGGAGTACGCGCGGAGGAATGGGTGGCGGAGTGTTCCTCGGACGGGGGGCGTCAATGGAGTCCCGCCACAATATATATCGGAGCTACGGTAGATGAATGGCGCACGTGCGACACGGAGGTCTGGAATCGCGGCGTGCTGGAAGGGATTCTGCCGTCCGGGGATCAGGACTGTCTGTGGAATACCTTTTTTGATGTCGAAGCGCCTATTGATAAGGCGCTGTTACGCTTCAAGGCGGCGGGAAGTAGTGAGGTGACGCTGGAGCATACATTCGATTTGAGCGATGTCCGCGATGTGTTTGTGGTGGATCACCGCAATGTGGCCGGGCTTGCCGGCGGCCGCTTGACCGAGCCGTGGTCCCTGAAACAGAGTCAACTGAAGAAGCGGGGGACGCTTTCCCTTTTTGGCAAGGTCGAGTCGGAGAAATACGACTCGGAGCATCCGACGAGTTGCGTGAAAAATGCCGATTTGCCGCCGCTGACCATCCGGCCCGGCCTCAAAGGCTGGCATCGCATTTACATTGGGATGGAGCCCATCACGTCGGTTCGGTTCTCCCTTTCCGAAGAGCAGGCGTGGATCCAAGTGCCTTGTGAGAACGATGAGCGTTTGTTCCGCTAATACGGTGTCACGGAGGCGGATCTGACCGGGCGGGATATTCGTCTCGCTTTGGGCGGGACAAGAGTCTGGCCGGATGCCTGGATTCATCACATCCGCTTTGTCCCCATGACGGACGAGGAGCGTGTCCGGGTTCAGGAAACACACCGTTTGGCTGAAACGAAAGGACGCCCGTTTGCCGGGTACGTCGAGCCTTGCACGGATGGATACTACATCGGAGAAACCATACCGCTCCGGGACTACCTCCGCAATGAGATGCGGCTGCACAAACTGCGCGGTTGTACGGAGGTGTATGTCCATGCCATCCGCGTAGGATTCAGCGCCTGGTACCACAGCGATGTGGTAGAGCGCTATCTGCCGCACGGCGAGGAGGTCGAACAGCGGGATCCCGCCCAATTGAAATGGACGCAATGGATGAGACAGGGAGATCCGATGCAGGTCGCGGTGGAAGAAGCGCGACGGATTGGTCTCAACGTCTTTGCCGACATGGGCATGAACATCACCTATCTGGGAACGGACCGCTTCCACTATCGGTCCATGACCGCGCGTTTCGCCAAAGAACATCCTGAATTCATGTGCCCGGATCACCCGGATTTCTTCGATTTTCGACACGCGCCCGTCCAGGACTATGCGGTGGCGATAGCGGAGGAGCTGATGTCTAAATACGACGTGGATGGCATCCATCTGGATTTCGCGCGCTTTGCATGCAATAAGACCTTTGATGAGGCCTCGTTGGTAAACGTGGTGAGACGGATTCATACCCATCGCCTTGCGGCGCAGGAAAAGTGGGGGCATCCCATCACAATCGCCATACGCATTCCTTCCTATCTGTATCACCACTGGGAGCAATATGCCGGTGACTTTCCTGAATTTATGGCCGCGCTGAAGGTGTGGGCTCGGAAAGGCTGGATCGAGCGGGTGATGGTCTGCTGCATGCTGCCCGACAAATTGCCTGAGCTGTCTCTCCGGCGTTACAAGGAGACGATTGCGGGCACTAACGTAAAATTGGGGGGAGACCTGTACACGGGGGTTGAAGGAAAGTCCCGATCTCACTTTCTAAATGTGGCCGGTAAATGGTGTCAGGAGGGATTGGACGGTGGGTTCTTCTTCTACGATGCCGTTCAACCCATTGAATTCCGACAGATCAACCGGCAGTTGCGGCTGACAGGACGGACCTGATGGGGGGCGGATGTTGGCTTCTGCTCTCCGACCTCTGCTCTCCGACCTCTGACCTCTGACCTCCGGCCTCTGACCTCTGGCCTCTACCTGAAAAGTCTCCAAAAAAACAAGCGCAAAACAAGTATGCCTTAAACACACTCCCGGAAGGAGAAGCCTTATGATCTACCGCGGACAGTGGCATGGAAAGAAGGTTTATTTCGGCCTGCATTATGATTTGCACGCCAACGAAAGCGATACCGAACTCGGCACACGCTGCGGCGAGTCCGAGCTTGTTCCAATGCTGAAGCTGATGAACCCGGACTTTGTGCAGACCGACTGCAAGGGGCATCCCGGCTACACCAGTTGGTTCAGCAAGGTATCGGACGCCTCCGTCCCACCCGAGTTAAAAAAAGATGCGCTGAAACAATGGCGCGCCGCCACAAAAAAGTTGGGGCTGCCGCTGCACTGTCACTACTCCGGAATCTGGGACCGGGCCGCCGGGGCCAAGCACCCGGAGTGGTGTGTCGTCCAGGCCAAAGACCCGGATACCGGCGCGCCTGTCGCCCAGAACTTAAAAGTACCTGCGAACGAGAAAATGTGCCCGCGAAGTCCTTACCTCGACGAACTGATGATCCCGCAGATGCTGGAACTGATTGACCGCTATGAAGTGGACGGCTTCTGGGTGGACGGGGACATGTGGGCCGTGGAACCCTGTTACTGCGAGCGCTGTTGCCGGGCCTTCGCGGAAAAAACCGGCATCGAGGAACCGCCGATTGAAATCGCCGATCCCAACTGGGCCTTGTGGTGGAATTTTACGCGGGAGAGTTTTGAGGCGTATGTGACCCGGTACTGCGAGGCGGTGCATCAACACAAAAAAGGCGTGCTGGTCTGTTCCAATTGGTTGCAGACCTTCAAGCATCCGGGCGCACCCAATGTGCCGACGGACTGGATCAGCGGCGACAACACGCCGGTTTATGGGCTGGACGGCAGCCGCTGCGAGGCGCGTTTTCTCTCCACGCGCGAAAAACACTGGGACATCATGCTCTGGTGTTTCTACTTCAATAAATGGCGTGATCCCTCCGCGCCGCATTGCATCAAACCGGCGCAGATGCTCATGCAGGAGGCCGCCGTGCTGCAATCCTTCGGCGGATCGGTGCAACTCTATGAACATCCGCCGGTCCTGCGCGATGGCCGATTGGTTCCGTGGCGGCAGGAGCGTCTGCGCAAAGTCGGGCAATTCGTCAAGAAACGCCGGACCCTCTGCCAGGATGCCGAGACGATCCCGCAGGTGGCGGTGCTCCATTCCGAGCAGCACCTCCGGCGCACCATAACCGGCAGAAATCTGATGTGGGATGCGGATGTTTCCCCGGTACAAGGCGCCGTTTTTTCCCTGCTGGAAAACCATTTCGGCGTGGACATCTTAGACGAGTGGGCACTGCTGCCGAGGCTGTCGGAGTTCCCCATTGTGGTGGCGCCGGAGCAGCACGCCATGTCCGATGAGATGGTCGAAGCGCTGAAGGACTATGTCAAGCGGGGTGGAAAGCTGCTGGTCAGTGGTGCGGCGTCCTTTGATCGTTTCGGCGAATCCTTTCTCGGCGTCACGAGCAGCGAGATCCTCGAGAAGACAACCTACTACGTCCCGGCTGGAGACGGTGCGGTCCCGCTTTTCAGCAATCCGTGGCGATTGGTCACGCCCACGACCGCCCGCCCCATCGGTCCGCTGGGTCGCACCCCGCTTTTGGACGACCGGCTGCTGCCCCACTTTGCCGCCACGATAAACAAGGTTGGCAAGGGCGCGGTAGCCTACGTCCCAGGTGACCTTTTCCGGGACTTTGAGCGAAACCACTATGCCTTGACGCGCGTCTTCGTCGGCGAGATCGTCCGCAAGCTGGCGGGGAGGCTGGATATCGAGGTGCAGGCACCGGTATGCATGGATGCGGCTCTGAGGAAGAAGGGTTCCCGGAAAATCATCCACCTTGTCAATCGCGCCAGCGGGATTCCCAATCAGCCGAACAACGGCGCGGTGGATGAAATCCCAACGGTGGGACCTGTCACCATCACCATGAAGGCCCCCCACGAGCCGCAAAAGGTGAGCCTTGCTTTTGAAAAGGGGGAAATCGCCTCGGAGTATGGCTCCGGTAAGCTGACCATCACGGTTCCGGGGGTGCATATCCACGCGGCTGTTGTGGTGGAATGAAGCGGAGAAACCGCCGTATTCAACACCGAAGGACACCGAAAGACACCGAAAAGGGCAGATATTTTTTCAGTGTGTTTTAGTGTTTTTCGGTGTTCGATCTAACGGTACAACAAATTGGAGAAATCCCTGAGGGGACTACCTGCGGCGGGATACAGAGAAACTTGACCCTTTGGATGCGGCGGGGCGTTGGCTGACATTGTTGAGGTGCGTGGCGGTTTGGGGAGGGCTACCGGGTGCGTCTTTCACAGACGTGCAAGCCACAGTTTGAGGCCAGCCATAGGGCAAGCAAACGCAAGTGGCGGTTCGTAATGCGAAGGAGGTGATAACCGAGCGAGAGAAAGACGGAGGTGGGAGGAGAAGGCGAATTAATAGAGTG
>JAUWMS010000036.1 GCA_030613045.1 Candidatus Latescibacterota bacterium
AGGCGAAAAAGCACCGTCTCGGCCTGATCGTCCGCGGTATGTCCGGTGGCGATCCGAGTGGCTCCGACCTGTTCGGCCACGTCTTGCAGAAAGCGATAGCGGACGATCCGGGCGCCTTCCTCCAGGGAAAGCCGTTGCTCCCGAACGAATGCCCGCACGTCTTCCATCCCGCCGGTGAAGGGCATCCCGAGATCGGAGCACAGCGCTTCGACGAAACGGGCATCCTCATCCGAATCCCTCCCGCGCAGACTATGATTGAGGTGCGCAACGTGAAGACGGATGTGAAGTGCCTCCCGCAATCGACTGAGGATATGCAGCAGCGCCACTGAATCCGCTCCGCCCGATACGGCCACCAATACCTTATCGTCCGCCTGCGCCATCCGGTGACGGCGCATAAAATTCCGCACGGTTTCGAGGAGGTCTTTGTCTGTATGCATAGAACGCCTTTGCCGTGCACTTCTTTCGCTCCGTGCGCGGTTCGGGGGGAAAAGTAGAAGACTTCCGAAGTCTGTCAGACTTCGGAAGTCTGGTTCATAACACAGCAATCTACAACACAAAATATACGAAAACAAAGGGCTTTTGTCAAGTCCTCGTCGCGATAAAAATCCTTGCGTTCCACGCAAAAAAGCGTATATTTCAGGAGACAGGAGACAGGAGACAGGAGACAGGAGACAGGAGACAGAAGTCAGGAGCCAGAATAAGCGCACCTGCCTCTATTCTGACTCCTGACTTCTGTATTTTGAATACCAGTGCAGTTTCCCCTCAAACAGGAGGCCCAACCCATGTCGAACGCATCTATCCCCAGACCGGAGTTCCCGCGTCCTCAATGGGTGCGGGAGGACTGGCTGAATCTGAACGGAACGTGGCAGTTCGAGAGGGACCCCGGACGCAGCGGAGAACAGCGCGGTCTGCCCGCGGCGGATCGGCTCTCCGGGGAGATCGTGGTTCCTTTTCCTCCGGAAAGCGCGTTATCCGGCGTGGCGTGCAGAGATTTTATGCCCTCGGTCTGGTACCGGCGCACCGTAACGATCCCGGAGCGATGGCGCAATCGAAGGATACTGCTCCATTTCGGAGCGATAGATTATGAGGCCCGTGTGTGGATCAACGGACGGGAGGCCGGCTCGCATCGAGGCGGATACACGCCGTTTGCGCTGGAGATCACCGATTTTTTGCACGCGGGAGAAAACGTCATCGTGGTCTGCGCGGAGGACGACACGCGATCCCCGCTTCAGCCCTCGGGCAAACAGTCTTCGCAATATTACTCGCGCGGCTGTTCTTACACCCGCGTGACCGGAATTTGGCAGACCGTGTGGTTGGAGGCGGTGCCGGAGACCTATCTTGCCGAAGCCAGACTCACGCCGGATTTGGAGGGCGGGCGGCTGTTCATCGAGGCCAAAGTGGACGGTCCGGCAAAGGGCATGACCTTGACCGCCACAGCCTTTGCAGATGGCGTCGAGGTGGGGCAAATGCATGCCCCGTGCGTGGGAAATCGGGCTATGGCGGTGATCGAGCTATCCGAGGTGCGGGCGTGGTCGCCGGAGGATCCGTTTCTGTATGATCTGGAATTGCGATTGGAGCGGGCGGGCACGCCGGTAGATCGCGTGCAGAGCTACTTCGGACTTCGATCCATCGCGCTCGATCCCCCGGCCATTTTGCTCAACGGCAAGCCAGTCTTCCAGAGGCTGGTGCTGGATCAGGGGTACTACCCGGACGGCATCTACACGGCCCCTTCGGACGAGGCCCTGAAGCGGGACATCGAGATCTCTTTGGGATTGGGATTCAACGGAGCACGGCTGCACCAAAAAGTGTTCGAGCCGCGCTTTCTGTATTGGGCTGACCGGTTGGGCTATCTGGTCTGGGGCGAGTTCGGAAGCTGGGGATTGGACGTCCGCCGCCCGGAGGCGCTGGAGCGTTTTACGACCGAATGGATGGAGGTGCTTGGGCGGGACACCAACCACCCGTCGCTGGTGGGATGGTGTCCCTTCAACGAGACCGGACCCGGACGCGGGCAGAATCCAGAGACGCTTCGCACCGTGTACCGTCTCACCACAATGTTCGATGCCACCCGCCCGGTCATAGACACGAGCGGATACACCCATGTGGCCACGGACGTATACGACGCGCACGACTATGATCAGAATCCCGAAACCTTCGCCGAGCGCCATCGGCCGTTTGCGGAAGGAAAGCCGCCTTTCAGGAACTACCCGGATAGCGACGCGCCGTATCAGGGCCAGCCCTATTTCATCAGCGAATACGGCGGCATCTGGTGGAAGCCGGGTCAGAAGGAGGACAATGCGGCCTGGGGCTACGGCGGCAAAGAAGGGCGTCCAAAGAGCGAGGAGGAGTTTCTGAACCGCTATCGGGAATTGACCGAAGTCCTTCTGCGCCATCCCCGCATGTGCGGCTTCTGCTACACCCAACTCTACGACGTCGAGCAGGAGGTCAACGGCCTCTATACCTACGACCGCCAGGCCAAGTTCGATCCGGAAAAAATCCGCGCGGTCAATAGCCAGCGGGCGGCCATCGAGGAAAAGATGGAAGCGGAGAGCGGGATCTGAGCGAAATATCCCGGCGTGCGCTTCCGGCACAGATCAGAGACCTTCCCATAAAATGCGCTTTGGGGCCATTTCAGTCCGATGGGATGAGGATGGCCTTTTTTTTGTTCCTGAAGTCATCTGTACCTGAGCAAAATCCTTGACAAGGGATCGGATTATGCTTATCCTTGCGAAGATGTTATCCGCATTTTATTCCCTTATGATTTTTCGACGCAAAGAAAAACAGATTAAGGTTAAAAAAGGGGAGGGCTTGGTGGTCTCAACCTCAACCTTTGCCTTCTTTGCCTCTGAAGTCCTTTGCGCTCTTTGCGACTTTGCAGTGAACATACGAAAAAAGAGGGGTTTTAAAAATGAAATTCGCAACGTGTATGACGCTTTTCCTCAAGGAACCTTTGTGTGACGATCATTTTCGTCGGATACACGAACATGGATTCGACACGGTGGAGCTTTGCAACTATCCGGGTCATTTCCACGGCACGGACGAAGAGGTGGTTTGGCTCAAGAAATCGTTGAGGGAACACGAGATCCACGTGCACTCCATGCACTGTTCCTTCGACGCACTGACCGGCGAGCGGCTGCACGAGACAAAGCAAATCCTGCACGCCAATCTCGAATTGCTGGCTGATCTCGGCGGCCGCTATCTCGTGGTGCACTATGCGATTTTCGCCGATCCCGATGATCTGATTGTGGACGAGAAGGGCAAGCCCTATCCGGGATTCAGCGTGGTCCGGGCGCTGAAGCGGGGCCCGGAAATGTTGGAACGGATCAAGGAGGGAATGGCGGCTTATGCCGAATACGCGCGCCGTCTCGGCGTGGCGGTTGCCCTTGAGACTGATTACGAAAATTCCGAACGGCTGATCGAGTTTATCTCCGAGGCCGATCCATCCGCGTGCGGGATCTGCTTCGACAGCGGGCATGCGCAGCTCGATTCGGATGCGGCGGACCTGGCGCGCTTGCTCGGCCCGCGCGTTATCGGAACGCATCTGCACGACAATGACGGCAAAGAGGATCAGCACAAACCGCCTTTCTCCGGGACGATTGACTGGAAGGGTGTTTTGTCGGGACTCAAGGCCGGTGGATATGCGGGTCCGCTGACGTATGAAACGCTGACCGGAAGCCTGGCGGACATCGCCGTTTTGAATAACCGGTTATCAGAACTATGGGAGGAGACATGGTAGCCGACCTTCACCTCACCGGCGGATCGGACTACCACGGTTTGGCCGGCTATCGCGCCTTCGGGGAGCCTTGTCTAAAATTGCCCGGTCCTGCGCCGCGCGGCGTGGTGCATTTGGGCGCATTGCTGAAGGAAAGGATGAGCGAATGAAAACAAACGATTCCGCCGCGTCCCTGATTCGGATCCACCCGGACGACAACGTGGCCGTGACCAGCATGCCGCTTTCCAAAGGCGCGCCGATCACTGCCGCAGGAGAATCTCTGACCCTCCTCGATGACGTGGAGATCGGCGGCCGCATTGCCCTCACGGACATCCCCGCCGGTCAGCCGATTGTTCAGTACGGGGAATTTCTGGGGCGATCCATCGGCGTTTATACGGGGCAGGCGATCACGCCGGAGCGCGTGGAGCGGATCGAGCCGCAATACGTGCTTCCCGATGACTTCACGCCGCGCGATCCCATCCCTGTCGAATCCGATCCGCCGACCTTTATGGGCATTCGACGGCCGGACGGGGGCGTAGGCACACGCAATTGGATCTTAGTGGTTCCGACGGTGGGCTGTTGTGTGCACGAGGCCGAACAGATCGCGGCGGAGGCCCATGCCAAATGGTTCTCCCGCGAGCAATATCCTCACGTGGATGGCGTTGTTGCGCTGTCGCACATCGAGGGCTGTGCGTACTGCGAGGCTTCGGCTCAGCGTTCCACGCAGGTGCTGGCCAATTGCATCGCTCATCCCAATGTGGCCGGGGCTGTCCTGGTGGAGTTGGGGTGCGAGCGGATTCACGCCGCCACGGTGCTGGAGCGTCTCGATCCGAACATCCGTTCCGCTAAACCGGTTGCGGTGGTGAAGGTTCAGGACGTTGGGTCGCACGCCGCGATTCGGGCTGGCGTGGAGCACATCGCCGGGATGCTGGCGCATGCCGATCGCGCGCGCCGTTCCGAAGTCTCCGTGAGCGAGTTGATCCTCGGCGTGGAGTGCGGCGGCTCCGACGGACTTTCGGGCATCACCGCGAATCCCGCGCGCGGAAATGCCGGCGACAGGCTGGTGCGTTTCGGCGGCGCATCGCTGATCACGGAACTATCGGAATTTTCCGGCGTCGAGTTGGCCTTTGCACAACGGGCTGTGAGCCGCGATCTGGCCGAGGACATCATGGCGGCTTTCCGGGCGCACAAGGAATTGGCGGCCTCGGGCGGGCTGACCTTTGAATACAACACCTCTCCCGGCAACAAAGCGGGAGGACTATTCAACATAGCGGTTAAATCCCACGGAGCCATCGCAAAGTCCGGGAGTGCGCCCATATCGGGACTGCTGCAATACGAGGAGCGAATCGGCCGTGCCCGCGGATTGCATCTGCTCGTATGCGCCGCAAACGATCTGTTGGCCACCCCGGCACTCGTGGCCGCGGGCGCCCAGGTCGTCTGCTTTACCACCGGCCGGGGAACGGCCATGGGCAACCCGTTCGCCCCGGTGATCAAGATCGCCACCAACACGTCTTTGTTCGAGCGTATGCGCTGCGATATGGATGTGGATGCCGGGTCCATTGCCGCCGGTCGGGAGACCATCGAGGACGTTGGGAAACGAGTGTTCGACGAAATCCTCGCCGTGGCCTCCGGGAAAAAAGCGGCCGCGGAACGCAACGGTCGGCGTGAATTCATGCTGTGGACCATCGGACCGATGGTCTGAGGAACAGCAAGGGAGCGGGGGAGCGCGCCCCAGCCCCCTCTCCCCCGTTTCTGCATTTTTGTTGCATCGGAATTTTGTAATCCCGATGCACAGACTGGTAACATCTCTGGTTCGGGAAAACAATTTCCCAAGTTCGGGAAGGCAACTTCCCGAACCAACAATAATCGAATAAAAACATGGCCTGCCGAAAAGGGCCTCCTCAGAAATCTTCGGTGGGCAAACCTGTATCCACGTCCCGGACGTTGGCTGCGGATGATGAAAAAAGGGAGTCTCAATGATGCAAACACTAACCAGCAGAGAACGGATGACACGCATCCTAAAGCGCCAGCCCGTGGACCGGATCGCTCTGTACGAAGCGTTTTGGGGAGACACGCAGAAAAAATGGAGCGACGAAGGCCACGTCGGGAGCGAGGAATCGTTGCAGGACCATTTTGGGATGGACATTCGGGAATCCTGGGCCTTCAACATGGTGGGTGATCTCGATTTCGAGGAAGAGATCGTGGAGGAAACCGAGGAAACCAAACTGGTGCGCAACGGCAACGGCTCGCTGCTCCGCTGGCATAAGCTGCACGCTTCCACCCCGGAACACGTGGATTTTCTGGTGAAAGAGCGAGTCGCCTGGGAGAAGCACATTCGTCCCCATTTAACCAACGCGGACGTCTATCGCCGGCGCATCAATTTCGAGGGCTATCGGGACGTCAAGGCCAAGTGCGCACGGGAGCAGCTTTTCTTTGTCTGGTCGGGTGTGAACGTGTTTGAACTGATGCACCCGGTTTGCGGGCACGAATACATGCTCATGGGAATGGCGCTCGATCCGGACTGGGTCAGGGATATGTGTCACGTCTATGCCGAATTGACGATTCATCTGATGGAGATCCTCTTCGCCGAGGAGGGCGCTCCGGACGGGATCTGGTTTTACGAGGATATGGGCTTCAAATTAAAACCTTTCATGTCGCCGGCGATGTATCGGGAAATCATCTTCCCCGCGCACAAACGGACGTTCGACTACGTCCATTCCAGGAGGCTGCCCGTTATCGTGCATTCCTGCGGATTTGTCGAGCCGCTCGTGCCCGGACTCATCGAGGCGGGGATGGACTGCCTCCAGGCGATGGAGGTCAAGGCGGGCATGGATCTGGTCCGCTTGAAAAAAGCGTACGGGGACCGGATCGCATTTATGGGCGGGATGGACGTCCGCACCTTGGTGGCCAATGATCGGAAGGCTATCCAGACCGAGCTGGATCGCAAGCTTCCCGTGGCGATGGAAGGCAGCGGATATTGTCTGTACAGCGACCACAGCATCCCCAATCAGGTGGAATACGAGACGTATCAGTTTTTTGTAGAGCGTGGTCTGGAGATGGGGACGTACAGGTGAGTGGTGAGTAGTGAGAGGTGAGTGGTTGCCTCTCCACCCATCACGGATTGCCAAACGTTGCGAACGTTGCGTGAAAGATAGGAAAAATAAATCTTGAAGAAGGAGAACACCTATGCCTATCCCGCTTCCGATAGATTTGAAAGGGATCAAGCCGATTCCCATTGCCCGGCGGACGAATAAGGTCCGGGTGGCGGATTTCGCCCACGCGCCGAAACCCGATGCGTCCTTCTCGGATTTTCTCGCCTCGCTTCCGAACGTGACTGTGGGAAAAGACTTCACGGAGTTCGTGGCACACGTGGTCTCGGCCGCTTCTGCCCATCGGACCGTCGCAATCGGCATCGGAGGGCACGTGATCAAGTGCGGCCTTGCTCCGGTGCTCATAGACCTGATGGAGCGCGGCATCCTCACCTCGGTGGCCATGAACGGAGCCACCGCCATCCACGACACGGAGATTGCGATGATCGGCGAGACCTCCGAGGACGTGGCCACCAACTTAGAGGACGGGACCTTCGGAATGGCCGGGGAGACCGCGGATTTCATCAACCACGCCGTCCGACAAAACGAAGGATACGGGAACGCGCTCGGGCGGGCGATCGCGCAGGCGGATTTTCCCTTCAAAGAAAAGAGCGTCTTATACCACGCGGATCGCCTGAAACTCCCGGCCACCGTGCACGTGGCTCTCGGTACGGACATCGTGCACCAGCATCCCAGCGCGGACGGGGCGGCCATCGGAAGCGCCTCGCTGACGGATTTCCGAATTTTCTGCTCCGTCGTCTCCGGCCTGGAAGGCGGGGTCTTCATCAACTTCGGCTCGGCGCTGATCATCCCGGAGGTTTTTCTGAAAGCCCTGACCGTGGCGCGCAATCTGGGACATACGGTGGAGCGTTTCGTCACGGCTAATTTCGATATGATCCGCCACTACCGGCCTCAGGTGAACATCGTGGCTCGACCCACGTCCACCGGGGGGAAGGGATATTATTTCGTGGGGTGTCATGAGATTATGATTCCGCTGTTGGCGCAGGCGGTTTTGGTGAGTGGTGATTGGTGATTGGTGGGCACGCAACACGAGAGGAAATAGGATGATGGCTAGATCTGAGAACCTGCTGTCCAAAAAGGAAGCTGAGCGCATCCTGTCTGCGTTCGGGGGAAAGACGGTGCTGGTGGTGGGAGATCTGATGCTGGATAAGTATATCCGGGGACAGGTGGAGCGCATCTCGCCGGAGGCGCCGGTGCCCGTGGTCCGGGTGATCTCCGAATCCTTTTCGCCCGGAGGCGCGGCGAACGTGGTGAGCAATATCTGTGCATTGGGAGCAAAAACCCTTGTGGTGGGACGGATCGGGGGGGATGCGGAAGGGGAGATGCTAACGAAACTGCTCCGAAAGGAATCCACCGATGTGTCGGGGATCGTGCGGGACCGGACACTTCCGACGGGTCTGAAGACGCGGATCATCGCACATCACCAGCACGTGGTCCGGGTGGATCGCGAAAAAATCAGGGCGATGGACGGCCCGGTACTGGAGGAGGCGCTGTGTCGGGTGGAGGCGCACATTTCGGATGTGGCTGGTGTGGTCGTATCGGATTACGGAAAAGGGATGATCACGCCTGCATTGGTGCAGCGGATCGTTTCGATGGCCCGGTCGCACGGAAAGCCGCTAATGCTCGATCCCAAATCCCGGGATTTTGGGATGTATCGGGGAGTTAGTTGCATTACGCCCAACCAGAAAGAGGCCGGGGAAGCCTGCGGCATGAAGATCGAGACCGACGAGGATGCGGTCGCATGCGGGCAACGGATATTGGATCAGGTGGAAGCGGAGTGCGTGCTGATCACGCGGGGAGAACAGGGCATGAGCGTGTTCGAGCGCAACGGCGAAGTCACGCACATCCCCACGCACGCGCAGGAGGTGTACGACGTGTCGGGCGCGGGCGATACGGTGGTGGGAACCTTTTCGCTCGCGATCTGTGCGGGCGCCTCGTGGAAAACGGCGGCCTATCTGTCAAACGTGGCGGCCGGCGTGGTGGTCGGCAAAGTGGGTACGGCCACGGCGTCCATGGAGGAAATTCTCCGTCGGCGCGGTGAGATCGCGGACGCATGAGGAGGGGGCAAGGCGTGTCCGACCTATTCAGGATCGAGGATTAAATATCCCTCCGATTTCGTTCCCAAAGGCGCAAAGGCTCAGAGGCACAAAGAACTTCTCCGTCTTCGTGGTTTGATGTCTCCAGTTAGAAAGGATAGAGGAAACATTTATTTTGTTTGATCCGTGAAAATACGTTTGATCCGTGTCCCACTGCTTTTGGGCTTTGTTTGCAGCGTTCCAGGTTGGTTCGGAATTTTGGTATCCCGGACCCACACCCTGGATTATTCACAAGTCCTGGATGATGCGCACCGGCTTCAGGCTGTTCTCAAAAAACAGCGTTTTGAAACCGAAAATCCAAAACACTTTGCCGCACAAGAGTAAAAGAGAATTGTGGACAAATTTGTGAATCATGTAGGGTAGGTGTCCCGTCAGGGACAGGATATTTGTAGCATTCGAAATAGCCGATAACCCTCCCCAAGTCCCGTGAGGGACGAAATATACACGGCCAACACATCATGACCAAAGGCGCATTCGGAAGGATATTGGATACATGTCTCGTCCCTACGGGACTGGGAAATGTTTTTTTTGTTTTGCTATAACTATTTTGTCCCTAACGGGACAGAACTTGGCTTATTCACAAGTCTTGGATGATGCACACCGGATTCAGGCTGTTCTCCCTTGTCCCTTTGTGCCTCTTCGGTTCTTCGTTACAGCTTGCCGCGCTGCGTTCTCCCCAGTTCAATCAAATTTTAAATCCGCAAAAAAAGGAAGCCTCATGAAAGACATTCGTGACATCATTGAAGGATGGGAGTTTGTGCCGGATCGGGTGAATGTTCGCAAGATCATCGGAGACGACGGCAGGCCGAAGATTCAGATGCGCCTGGATCTGGGGCTTATTCAGATGGAGGAGACCGGCCGGCCGGACGGACAGCGGCCTTACGGGAGGGAGTCGCTATTGGATTACTATCTCGGTTTGCTGCAGGAGCACAAAGCGAAGTACCCGTCGGATACGGAATTCCGGCTGGATCGGGAGGATTGCGCGGCCTTAAATGGGGAGACCATGCAGTTTTATCAGCGACGGATCTGTTTTTTTCAACTGGGCGAATACGAGGCGATGGCGCGGGATGCCGGTCACAATTTACACGTGATGGATCTGATCCGGGATTATGCGGAAGATGAGGAGGATCGGGCCGCGTCGGAGCAATTCCGGCCGTTTGTGCTGATGCACTGGACCCAGGCCCGGGCGCTGCAAAAGTTGAAAAGAAAGGACTATGATGAAGCGCTGGCGCGGATCGAGGAGGGCGTGGAGGCGATCAGGACCTTTCTCGAACAGCACCATCGAGACGAAATGACCGAGGATCCGGGCGAGATCCAGTTCCTGAAAAGCTGGTCCGAGGAGATCCGCGAGCGCAAACCACTGAGCCGGAAAGAACGTCTGGAGAAGCAGTTAAACGAAGCCGTGGCAAGAGAGCACTATGAACAGGCGGTCCTGCTGCGGGATCGGCTGAAGCATCTGCAATGAACTATCATCAGGGAGAGACCCATGACCAAGCCCAAGGTGCTGTATATTCCGATTCAGAGTCATACGGATCGGGTGTTTCGACCGGAGATGTTCGAGCAGTTTCGGGAGCGATTCGAAGTGACGATCAACGAGGGGGACGAGAACTATACGACCGACGAGGTGGCGGAGCGCATTGGCGGATTCGATGCGCTCGTGACCGGATGGGGATCGCCCCAGCTGAGCGCAAAAGTCTTTGAGCGTGCGGACCGGCTGAAAATCGTGGCGCATTCGGCGGGATCGGTAAAGGGATTGTGCCCGAAGGAGG
>JAUWMS010000222.1 GCA_030613045.1 Candidatus Latescibacterota bacterium
GCCGCTTGCACGGAAGGCTTGATCAGCCCGGTCTGATCCCAGTAGCCTATTTGACGGAGTGATGCGCCCGTCACCTTAGACCCCAATTTAGAATTGTAGTTGACCATGATCCTTCCCTCCCTTCCTTGTCCTGACGTGAAGCATATCGCGCTGATGAATACATCAAGGTATTTACAATATACAAAAAAATCGGAGAAAAGCAAGCGTTTTTTGCTGTTTCTCCATAATGATCTCGAATAACCTCGAATTTGAGCAGCGTCAAACTAAGACAAAACTCTTGACTTTGCGCATTCCAAGCGTCATCTTCTGGTGTCTGGATTTGGTGTCCGTACGGTGTCCATAGACGATGAAATCCCATCAAACTCGGTATCACCCAATCATAGTAAATAAAAGCCGTTTTGTCAAGCAGGAATAATGGGGCATCCCATTTTCACAAGAAGGGCAAGGGGTTACGAATTCCCCTCTGATGGCATTTCTAATCCCTGTGCCGCGTGTTCGAGTCACGCCGGGGGTACCAACGGAAGTCTATGTAGAAAAATCGCTTGGGCGATCTCGCTCAAGCGATTTTTTGTTGGATTCCGGCTTCGGTGTCCATCTGGTGTCCGCAGGTAAAATCCAACTTTTCCACCGATGTCCTCAGATGATTGGGGGCTAAATGCGCATGAGTGCTGAATTTGTGGCAAAATTTTTTTGGAGGAGCACTAAGTTCAACGTATAGAAATTTCCATTTTTCTGTTTAATTCAGTTTCCGGGCAGAATCCTTTCCAATTAGGAAACCAGGAAGCCAGGAGAAACGCGATCTCTCCAGAATGGCCCTCAGCCCTCTCCTGGGTTCCTGGATTCCTGATAGAAAACACGCTCTGCTTATCGAAGACTTATAAAAGCCCGCCCGAAGGGCGCTAAGTCCTTTTCGTAGAAGATCATCTGATCCGCATGCTGTCTTCGAAGTTCAGACAGCAACGTATCAAACATGCGTTCGAGATGAGAACGTACTGCATCTATCAAAAATTGAAAATCATGTTCCCCTCGTACCCTACAGCCCCATCTATAAACACCCACACACTGGCGATGAAGAACTCTCCTAAGATCAGCCCTAAGAAGAACGGCAGGAGCGTTCTGTATGCCTTTACCCCTCCATAGCGCAAAATGGCTCCTTTGAGAAGCCACGCCAAAAACACCGCAAACCAGTCGTATGACACGATGGTGTAGGTACCCGCGATGGGGAAACCTATTGGATGGAGAGGCCACCATACAAACCGCTGGCGCAGGAAGATCAGAGCCGCCATGATAGTCCCGCCTACGATCGTGAACGTGAGGCGCGGCATAAAGGACCGCTCCGGGCTGGACGCTACAGACGCGAGGTACACGAACGGCCACCGGGGGGCACCTTCGAAATACCAGCTATGCAGGTTGATGCCCCCGTACTGGTACGCCATATGGAGCGTCATCCAGATCGAACCCGCCAACCCCACCAAGATCGCCAGGAAGAGCACCCAAGACAATCTCGCATACGCTTTCCTCGGGGTCGTGGTCAACTTCAAAGTATGGGTCATCGCGTTCATCATATTCGCGGCCGTTTCCCCGATCCAGACCGTACTCAGACCCAGAGCAGTCATATTCCTCATCCCCAACATATCGGATCCGAAACCGCGCACTAAGAAAGCCTGAGGGACCATAGGGGTCTGACACCCGGGCAGGCCCGCCTCGGCGATAATCCGGGAGAGCGCGATAAACACCACGAACGCCCCACCTATTAACAGCACAGCCCAGAGGAGAGACAAACCGGTCAGGTACAACCAACCGACCATAAAACCGACCCCCACCAGGACTCCTACGAACGCGGTGCGCGGAGAGATGAGTTCATCCGCCCCTTCGGGCTTGAGCCTTTTTTCCCCCTGCCAGGCCAATCCGAAGAGACGTTTAAGATGTCCTCTGGCCATCCATACCAGCGAGATCGCCAGGACCAGCATAGCCCCGGCCTCCTGATGGGCAATAGAGGGGGGAAGACTTCCCGATGTCCAGATATCGCTGGTTCCGAGGGTATATCCGATCCGTGTCAGAATCCACCGCTCAATCACCTGGACCGCAAAGAAGAACCACACGCTGAAGGCCACATCCCTATGGATCAGATAGGCCAGACCGATCACCGGAAGATTCACACGGAACGGCACAGTCATCTCACGATTCAACAGGACGATGGTGGAGGTGAGCTCAATCTTGTGGATGAGGTACGTGTAGTTGCCGAGGGAATTCCAGGAGTGTAGAAGCACAGGGAGGGCAAACCCCAACCAGAACAGACGGCTCTTGAACAGACGACCTATCTTTGTACCGGGCTGACTGGTCTCCTCAATCATCGCCATAGGAAGCCGGGTCAGGGGGAAAACCAAACGGTCGTTCTCTACCCACTGCCCGCGCAGAAGTACACTGATGCAGAAGGTGACAAAGTAGAACACGAGTATGAAGGAGATCCATGCAGTTAGAGGCCGGGCCCAGGCAACCCACGGGATGGACTGTCCGGCAGGTGCCCCCTCATAGAAATAGCGGATCGCCTCCTCCGAGCTCGGTGCAAGCCAGGGATGGATGTGCCGGACGAACAAATCTCCCCAGGTATTCTCCTGTGTGGCGTAGTAGAAGGCCCCGGTAATGACCGACAGAAAGCTTCCTGTGAACCCGGTGGTCACCACCACGGAACCGATCAGCATCATCACGTACACGGTGACCAACTCGGTCCCGGATAGGGGGTTCACCAGCGGAAGGCACTTCAGCAGAGGAGCAACAAGGGCGACCAGCAGGAAAAGGAACAGCACCGCAATGATCGGGATCGCATTGCTGGTCAGCTGGGATCCTTTCACTAAGAAGATCGCCCAAGGGCTAATAATGCTAATGGCCAACACAAGGATGCAGCCGATAAAAACTGCCCGCAACGTGACCCCCGCTGGTGGATGGATCTCTGTACCAGATGGCACTCCTGGATGTTCCATAATGCAGTCCATAGCACTGTTCAAAGTGTGGGAGAGGGCTTTTGCCCTCGATTCGCTATTTTGGGGGCATCACTGAATGCTCAGTAGGAAAGGAGGTTAGTGTTCTGTCAAGCCTAAACTGACGAGTTGTCATTCTGAGCCGGAGCCCTTCACTGCGTTCAGGATAAACTCTGCGAAGGCGAAGAATCTCGTTGTCTGCAGAACTCACAAGGAACAAAAACGAGATACTTCGTCGCTCCGTTCCTCAGAATGACAGTCCGCCAAAATGAACTTGACAGAACACTAGCTAATTCAAAAAAGTCAAGATATTCATACAGCTATTTTACAAGCGTATAATAATCAGTACAGCCACTTGCGAAAGTCCGAAAAACGAGAGGATGCCACTGAGTTTTTGGCGACAAAACGGCTTTCTTATCGTCATTGCAAGGTACGAAGTGCCGGGCGCCATCTCATCTGAGGATCGTTTTGCAAGTGGCTCAGTAAGCTAAAAAAAATCTGCAAAGGTAGGGTTCTGGTCAGCATCAGCACCTTCCCCCGATCCGTCCGAAGCCCCATACTCGCCGAGACATCCACCAACACGGCCATCGCCGTCTTCGCCCGCGCGCCCATCACGTCCGACAGCACGAACGCCAATGGCAGGTATTCGGTAAGCCACGTTACTTCAGATTCCTTCGTACTCACCGGAACGGGAAAAGAAGATCCGAACAAGGACGGCACGATGCTGACCGTAACGATCACTGTACTCCTAACCTGCGAAATCTTGTTTTCTTGACAAGGTTTTTGTTGAGCGGGGATGGGTTGGATTGTTCGGATTCCCGGATATGCTTACTTTGGTTGATCCGTGAAAATCCGTGAAATCCGTGTCCCATTGCTTTTGGGTTTTATTTGCGGCTATGCCGCGCTGTGTACGCCGACGCCATCTCGGCCCCCCTCATCACCCATTAGCTTTTACCGCGTCAATCCTTCCAAGTCTTCGAATCCTGCCGGATGTGCCAGCGATTGAAACGCCCGTCGTGATCTACGTCGCTTTTCTCCTCCATAGAAGCCTCGAACAAACTCTCAGTAATCTGCATTCTGGGCGGCCAGCGATAATGGATAAGTTCAGGTTTTTCGATCCCGAGGGCCTTTATATCGTCCGTATAGCGCCCATGCTCCTTGTGATACGCCCTCTGCTTATAGTAGATCCTCCTTAGAACCTGCTTCGCCTCCTCCTCCGGACGCATCACGAACCCCTCTTCTCCCTCCCCGACCCTCTTCGTAGAAAACTGCACGTACCCCCACATCTCCGGATAGTGCATATTGATCAGACCCTGAGGCGACCAGACCCAATTATCACAGTCCCCTCCATCGGAGCCGCGAAGTCGCTCCACCCGCGAAAAATTCACTCGCCACTGATCCCCCTGTTCCGGCGGAGCGGGCTTGTGGGCACATTGACGTAAAATCTCCCACGGGAACGCCAACTCCACCGACCATCCCCGATCCCCGTCCTCCGGCTGATTCAGCGTACCATCCACATGAACCGCCGTCTCAAGCCCCGCGATATCCCACGCGGTGACTGCCGGACCCCCATCCCGATACGCCTTCACCAAAAATAGATCCCAGCCCGTATTGAACGCATTTATCTCGAACTCGTAGAACTCGTGCGTATCCCCGTCGGGATCAATGAACACCTCGAAATCGTTGTCGTAGAAAATAACCGTATCCCGTTGCGTCAGCGCAGCCCATACGTCCGGCTCCTCCATCTCCGCAGCCACGTAGAAATGCTCCTCATCCCACAACATCTTCGCACGGGTCTTAAAACGCGGCCTGGACTTGAGGCCCCCCTCAATATCCACAAAAAACCCGGTCCACGCCACACGCTTCCACGAACCCTCATCCAACTTCCCATCCATCACCAGCGCCCCAGCCGTCCTGTAACAGACGTACCGCTCCGGCTCGATCTCACCCTTCGGCTCCCACTCCCGCGCAACTCCCACACTTACAAAAATCCCAATCAACACCCCGGCCCATCTCAGAAAACGCATGGCATCCTTCTTTTCCTAAAGCAATAAGTAATGAGCAATCTCCAAAAAAGCTGCTCCACTTTTTCTCTCAGGGATCAGGGAGCAGGGAAACCGCTGCCGTTGAACATTGAACATTCAACATTCAATATTCAATATTGAATGTTCAATACTCAATGCGCCCTGCGCCCTGCCCCCCGCAAAAAGTGAAGCAGCTTCTCCAGGATTTACTCAATATACTACGGCTATCGTTCCCGTCCGACTATAGAGACCACTCTCCGTATCGGCAAAAATGCGATAGATATATATCCCGGCGGGGACCCGCTTTCCCCGATCATCTCTCCCATCCCAGGGCACAGTGTAAACCCCGCTCTTTTGGCCTTTTTCGTGTTTGAAGACCAAAGCACCGGACACGTCATAGACAGACACCCAAACCGGAGCCGGCTCAGAAAGCTGAAGCAAGCTGTAGGAAATCCAGGCTACGTCGTTTGTCCCGTCGCCATTGGGCGTCAAGGTTTTTGGGGAAATGTTCACATTGGTAATCAGATTCCCGCCAAGCGCCCA
>JAUWMS010000302.1 GCA_030613045.1 Candidatus Latescibacterota bacterium
TCTCCTTATGATTTGAGCCTGACGGATGGGAGCTAAGCCGACACGTTGTCAGAAGCTCTCTTTGATATACTAAGCTGCAACTTGAAATGATTGTCCCAAAAGCTGAAAATCCGCGACTTCCTGACGGGACAGTTTGGCTCGAATTTGCTCAAAGCGGCTGATAGTCTTCTTCGAATACAACCGTTCCCCACAACGCAGACAAACCTCTGCACACACTGTCACCACTGCGATGTGCACCCCTCCGCGCAATAGCTTCTCCACATTCTTCTCCACCATTTCACCGCCGCATAATGGACATGTACTAAAGGGCATCATCTTTCGGTCTCCTTGTACGCCAGTCAATCCACCGCCTCGGGTCTGGACGATAGACTGTGACCAGTACGGCCCACCGATTTTTCTGATTATAGGCCCAAACACTGTGAACCGGATCGCTACTGAAGGTCTCACCATAGATCAGACAACTCGGATAGGGTTTATCATTTGGGTAATCCTCAATGATTTCACCTTGAAAGACGCTGACGAATATTTCATCGAAAGATAGCTGGTCTGCTTGTGCTTCTTCATCAGCGTGGTTCGTGATCCGTATTCGACTATTGCGTATTGCATCTATGATGTCTCCGAGATTCACTTGAGATCACCTTTCGAGTAGGCGGCAGAGCTTCCAGCATTTCTCTCAAGCTGGTTCGGGATACCAAAATCCTGAACAACCCCCAAATCCATCTACTTCCTGATCAACCTTTCAGCCCAGCAGACAACGCCTTCTGCCAGCCGCACAGCTTCCAGATATTCTTCTTTATCAACAGACTCAACATCACCCGGATAGCGGCTCATAACCGCATAGTCCGTGAGGCCTGCCGCATCTTCTATCTCCGGAGGTGGGATAACATCTTGCGGCAGAAGATCAAGGAGTGTCCTGATATTGTGCGTTTTTGGGAAAGGAAACCCCTTGGCCACGAGCACTGCTTTCAGTGCTTTTTCCGCCGCCTGTTGAGCGTGAAAGCAGAGTCCTTCAAGCAAAATTTCAAGGGATCTTTGCACACGAGCAAGCGCTAAGTCGCTATACGAATAACGCAGCCAATCCTCGGGGCTTCCCGGAAGAGGACCGTCACACGGCATATATTTGCCTCCCTTCCCGAAGCACCGTTCGATAAATCAAGCCGATATGATCCTTATGCTTTTCCAGATCGTCAGGAGTCGCCACTAAAATATCGAAAGGAACCCCTAATCCCTTGATCCGACGATATAGAAATTGTGCAGTCCGGCGGCGGTGAACCCCTTCAGGCATCACCACCAGGACATCAATATCACTGTTTGGACTCATTTCGCCCCGGACGGCTGAACCAAAAAGAAGGATCCTCAGTGGATGCACCGCCTCGACAATACTTCTTACGAGATGATCAATAACTTCGGAATCAGGCTGCATGTTCACCCCCCTTTTATCGGGGTCAGTTGATGAATCCCAACTATTGATGACCGCTATACCGGCCTCCCTGAGTGCTTGCTCAAGAAGTTCTTCCACTCCGAGATGTTCAGCTCCTCGCCGAAGATATGAAAGATCGAGCCTCTCGTTTTGCACCTGAAAAACGCTTGCACATCCTTCCACTGCCGCTCCGAAATACCTCCTCCCAGTTGAAACCAATGCAGTTTGTGCAAAATGATATCTTCCGCACTTGCCAGAAAAAGTTCCTGCCGGGGTTCTTCTGATAGCTCATATAGCTCTCTGCGTCCCATGTCCTGCTGTGAAGCGGTGTCCTTTTGAAGCACGAAAACATCCACTTTTAACATCGTCGCAAGATGAATGACATTGAAGGACGAACGACGTCGAATCGCATCTCGCACCATGTCCTCATCCACATAAAATGCCGTTTTGAGTGCGCTCACAAAGGGAGTAACATGTTGGAGTTTGAGATCCGCCACCATATCTACATCTTGAGTGGCTCTGGGAATCCCGTGGAGTGAACTTGCCAGGGAACCGCCCACCAGATAGGTGATTTGAAGGCGGTCAAACACATCAGCGATAAACCCCGAAACCTGGGCAGGCTCGGCAAGCACCATCTCAGTATCCCTCTTTTTGAGGATCCCAATTAAACACACGCATCATCGTCTCTCTATCCAACCAGAGCGCAGCCAGATGAAGCCTCTGCTCCCGCTCTGAGAGCTTCCCGTACTGTTTTCGAATGCGAGCCAGCGCAAACTGCTGAACTGCCTTGTTGAGCTCGCTGACACGCTGCATCTTCTGCCGGGGGGTCAGCTTCGATAGCCCGCGATCAGAAGCTCTTGTATATGGGCAGGGGTATCGCTTATTTGAGGGTTCATCTCGGCATCAACTCCAACGTCCGTCTCAGGCAGCCATCCATTCATCCACGGAGATGTCCGCTTGCTTCAGGATTTCTTTTACCAAGACCGAAGAAATGTCTTTTCCATGCGGATTTGGAATGATCTGTCTATATCCAACCCGTTTCATAGTACTGTGTTTGCCTCCACTGAACGGTCCCGTAAAACCTAACTTGCGAAGTTTCCGTATCAATTCGATCCTTGAACAAGAAGAAATCTTAGGCATAGACAGCAGTTCCCGTGGGAGCATATTGCTCTAACTGTTCGACAGCAGGTGCTAATTTGACTCCATGGACAACAGGCATTTCTTCGCCTTCTCTTAAACCAACCATAATCCAAAGCTCAATTGCATCTATCAGGCTATCCCGCGCCTCTTCATAATTGACAGCCTGAGTCATACAGCCTGGTAAGAAAGGAGCAACGGCTACTACACAGCCGATCTCAGCATCCTTTTTGTATTCCGCAGATTTGAGAATTTCCTTTACGTAGTCTTTGAAACTTACGTATTGCATAGGGGCCTCACGTCACAAAGAAATGTTATTCGCCACACCGAGACAACACATCCCACACTTATCAATCACAACTCCCTCATCTCCCCCACCTCCGCCCTCACCTGCGCATCCGTCACTCCCCGAAGCTCCATGGCCGTGGCCGGCCCCTCCGCCCCGCAGATTCCACACCCGTCGCACGCCTCCTCCATCACCCTCGCCACCTCGCGCTCCCAATCCACTTCAATGGCGCGCATCGGACAACTCCGCACGCACGTCAGGCAGAGCACGCACTTGTCCGGGTCCACCTCCGCCTTGTCCGCATCGAAGATCCACTTGCCACCGGCCAATAGCTCGTACGCCTTCACAGCGGCCGCCTGCGCATCTACCAGCGTCCCTTGCACATCCATCAGCCCCCGGCACGCACCGGCCAGGAAGATCCCCTTCCGATTTGAATCCGTGGGAAACTGCCACACGTTATCGTCCTGCAAAAATCCCTCCGGCCCAAAACGAATGCCCATCAACTCTCCAAGCCGTTCCAGATCCCCGTTCGGCCCCACTCGCTCACTGAAAGCCGCCAGATCGCACTCCAACCGGACCTTACTCCCTGAGAGCACATCTTTGAACGAAAAGACCGCTGTGTAATCCCCCAACGCGATCTCCGGCTGCTCCTCCATTTTGAACACCACCACGCCCATTTCCCGCGCCGAGGCGTACAGCGACTCCAGCCCATCTCCAGCCACGCGCATATTTCGGCACAGCAGATAGACCTCGCTTGGACTCCGCTCCCTGATCGCCACGGCCGTCCGTAGCGCGACTCCGGTGAGCACGGACCCGTCCTCTTGATCCATATCCAATATCAGCGCGATCCGCCTTGGCAGTTTTTCCCGACTCCGAATCATTTTCTGAAGCGCCAACAAAGTGGTGAAGCGATCCGAGGGCAATTCATACTCCCCCACCGGAGAGACCGCCTCCGCGCCGGTGGCCGCCACAATCGCTCCAAAGTCCACCGTTTGTGCCCCGTTTCCGTTCGACAACGCGACGCGGAAACGTCCGATCTGGCCCCCGACCTTCGCCACTTCCGTCGAAGTTCGGACCGTCACGGACGCATGTTCGGTCACCCGATCCACCAACCCGCGCACCAAATCCTCCGGATTCAAGTCCTCCTCGTACAGATAGGAAATGTTGCGAAGTTGTCCTCCGAGACGCTTCTCCCGCTCCACCAGCGTCACCGCGCAACCCAGATCGCCCAGCACGCGACTGGTTTCCAAGCCGGCCAATCCCCCACCGATCACCAGCACACGCGGTGTTACCGCCACCTCTTTGCGCGCTATCGGCTCCAACAATTTTACTCGCGCCACGGCCGCCGCAATCAGCCCTTTCGCCTTCTCCGTAGCCGCATCCTGGTCCTCGTGCACCCACGCGCACTGCTCCCGCACATTTGCCACAGCCCACAGATACTGATTTAACCCCTCCGTCTCCAAGGCTTCCCGGATCGTCCCCTCCAAAATATCCGGCGAGCACCCGACGACCACCACGCGATCCACACCTATCTCCCGAATCCCCGAAACGATGCGCTCCTGTCCGGCCTTCCCGCACAAACGCGGTTGTACCTGCACGCCCTCCACACCCTCTATCGTGTGCGCAAACTCCGCAAGTTCCTCTATCCGCAGCCGCTCCCTCCGCGTTCCTCCGCAATCGCAAATAAATCCCCCGACGCCCATCTAAGCCTCCTCAAAAAACGACAGCACGGCTGACGACACCGCCGTTCCGTCCGCGATGCACGCGGCAATATCCTGCGGAGTCCGGCA
>JAUWMS010000448.1 GCA_030613045.1 Candidatus Latescibacterota bacterium
GTAAGGCGTGAAGCGTGAATTCAGAATCCAGAATCCAGAATAATTACTCCCTACTCCCTACTCCCCACTTCTGGCTCCTGACTCCTGCTCCCTGCCCCCTGAATTCAGAATTCAGAAGACAGAATAGCTACTCCCGACTTCTCCCAAGATACACTTTCGGGGGGAAACCTTCTTCATAGCCGCTCCTCCTGCTTCGGATAGCTATCGGAGAGATAGGGGGTTGAGAAAAACGATCAGGCCCGATGATGCTTCAGGTTATGTAGTCTCCCAAACGGGGTACCTCAAACGGTCCACCAGTGAACAAACCACGCATCATCGGAACCACACTACCAATCGAGCTCGTCTACACGAACACCAATGAAGTTCCGGTCTTTGCTTGCCTGAACATACCTCCCAATATACGCAACTGTGTTTCTTTTTGAAAGAATTATGCGCGTCCGTTCTGCGCATTATGGAAATGCTGTCTTCTGTCTTCTGACTTCTGACTCCTGTCTTCTGACTTCTGCTCTCTTACTCCGGCATCTTCACTTCACAAAACTGCCTCGTCTCCGCGGACTCCCGCGCCCACAGACACGTCAGCGCGCTTAGGATGCCGGCGGAGATCGGGCTTCGGGAGGGCCGGTGTTCCTTCATCGCCATCAGGAAATCGTAGCCCAGCTCCCGGTCGCCCCCGAAGTGCGGCATATTTCCCGTGAAGTCAATGGTTTCGATTACCGGAGAAGTATGCCTGAAAACCTGGATTTTATTTTCGTACCAGTCGAAAAAGATCGTTCCCTTATATCCATACAGGCGGGCGCCTCGCCGGGCGGCCTCATACCG
Source organism: Candidatus Latescibacterota bacterium (assembly GCA_030613045.1). Taxonomy (GTDB): domain Bacteria; phylum Latescibacterota; class 4484-107; order 4484-107; family 4484-107; genus 4484-107. The sequence goes on from JAUWMS010000448.1 coordinate 820, forward strand.
GGCGAAAAAATTCTGCGTATAGCTAACTTGCGCCCCGTTTTCGTATTCGATCAGGCAATTGCCGAGATCCTCGTTTTGGATGCCCTCGGAAAACAGACACATCTTGTGTTCCTTCTGCTGGACCCGATCCCCTTCAAACCGCTTGTAGAACAAATTGAACGGGCTTTCCATACACGTCTCCTGTTCCTCGCAGTCCATGCACTTCAGATCGAAGGGCTTGTCCCCGCCATAGACACGCTGCGCCTTCATCGCACAGATCCACTTGGGGCGCTGCCCCAACAGATAGTGGATGGTATCCAGATCGTGCGTGGCCTTCTGCAGGAAAAGTCCACCCACCTGATCGTAATTTCGATACCAGTCCTCGTAATAGACGGCCCCGTAAGGCACATCGTTGAACGCCACCACGTGCTCGATGGTTCCGACGGTTCCGGAATCGATGATCTCCTTGACGCGCTGCACGACCGGACTCAGCCGCAGCGGAAACGAGACCACCGTCGGCGCGGTCACCGGCGCAAACGTCCGTTCCAATTTTCGGACCTGGTCAAACGTAATGGCGACCGGCTTCTCCAGAAAAAGCGGGAAGTTTTTGGCCGCCACTTTGCATGCCATCTCCGTGTGCAGATGACACCGCGTCCCGATCATCACCCCGTCCAATTTGGCCTCATCGAGCATTGCGTCCGCGGTTTCGTAGAACACCGCATCCTCGATGAGGGGATCCTCGCTTTTTTTGATTTCCTTTGCCCTCGGATCCGTGATGGCCGACACCTTGTAGGGGATATCGAATATCGCCAGAGATTTGGCCATACCCGAGATCCGGGAACCGTATCCGATGATTCCGATGTTCAGCATAGCTGCTCCTCAGATTAAGCTAAACTACACGTTCACCGCAAAGGCGCAAAGGACGCAGAGAACCACTCACGTCAAGGGTTTGATATGCTTTTGTCTTTTTCGTGTATTTCGCGGCGGGAAGATGGAAATAATTTTCTCCAGAAAATCGGAATGAATGATGCAGAGTTTTCACATCCATACCGGCCGTACGTGAATGTCCGGAAACAGAGAATGGATCGCCGATAGACGGATGGCCGCTGGAAAGGCAACCACTCACCTCTCACCACTCACCAGCCACCAATCCCCGTCTATTCAAACCGGCCGACAAAGCCTGTAAAGCGCTTCCTCCATCTCATGCGCCTGTTTCTCTATCGAGAATTGCTGCTCCATTCTTTTTCTTCCCAAAGCGCCCATACGCAAAAGCCGCTCCGGTTCGCTCAAGAGTTCACTCATCGCCTCGGCCATCGCGGCGGGCTGCTCGGGCGGAACCAACATTCCGGTTTGACCGTCAACGACCAATTCGGGGATGCCGCCCACCGTCGTGCAGACCATCGGCTTCCCCGTGGCCATGTACTCCATCGTGATCCGGGAGATCGCCTCGGAGCCGATGGAGGAGATCACGCCGAGATCCACCGCCGCCATGATCCCCGAAAGATCCTGCACGCGCTCCAGCACGAGGATCCGTGTGCGATCCGCGATCCCGGCCTTTTCGACCCACGTTTCGAGATCTTCTTGGTGCACGCCGCAATCAAATCCGACGATCAGAAAAAAAGCCTTATCCACGGTGCGAGCCACCTGTCCGGCCGCCTCGATAAAATGACGATGTCCCTTGATCGGAGAGAATCGGGCGATCAGTCCCACCACGAGCGCATCCTTCCCGATTGCAAGAGCCTGTTTTGCGTCCGCGCTTCCCTCGGAACGTTCGGAAAAAGCCGCCACATCGAGACCCGGATACACCAGGGCAATTTTTTTGGGATCGAGCTTCAGCACCCGCTCGCACCCCGAACGAAGAAAACGGTTGGATACGAGGAGCAGATCGGTCCAGCGCTGGTTGAGGACTTTGTTCAGGGGATGCTGCTTGGGCAAACGCGGATCCACGGAACGGACCCGCACCAGCGGCGGCCCTTCAGACACGAGGAACCGAAGAACAAGCGCCCAGTAGAGATGATCTTCCCCCCAATGCGCGAGGATCACATCGAAACGCTCCCGCGCCAACAGCGCCTTCATCGTACGAAGGTTTTGGCGGACGAGCCCCGGAGACCACCGTTTCAGATCCACGGAAGGTTCCACCTTCAGACCGGCCTGCCGGGCCCGCTGAGCCGGGATGCCTCCCTCCGGCGTCATAAAAAGAATATCGTGCCCCCTCCGCTGCAAGGCCCTCGAAAACTCGACCGCGTACCACGCCCCCGCATTCCAGCCGTGCAACACAATGGACTGAAGAATCTTCAAGGGCCGTTTCCCCTTCAAGCCGCCCTCCTCTCGAAAAAACCCTTCATAAAGACCTTGACCTATCCCTCAAATTTCCATATATTTCTGAACTGTATGACCACTCACCACTCAACACTCACCACTCACCACTCACCACTCACCACTCACCACTCACCACTCACCAATCCCCAAAAGGACG
>JAUWMS010000414.1 GCA_030613045.1 Candidatus Latescibacterota bacterium
AAGTTCTCGCCCCATCTGACCATCGGGCGCGTGAAGGGGCAGCGGGGGATGGAGCGTTTGATGTCCGTTGTCGAGCGGACGGAGTTCGGGCCGGAGATGGTTTCGGTGGCGCGCATCGTGGCGATGAAGAGCGATTTAAGACCCACTGGAGCCGGCTATGTGCCCCTGAAGGAATTTGCTCTTGGTGTTTTGTGAGATCGATGGGCGGGATAGCACACTTTTTTTACTTTATCCGAGGACACCAGGCCTATTTTCTTGACTTTTTTCTCGAATTTCCGTATCTTTGCAAATCAGCCTCCCATCTGCACGGTCTCGCCGGAGGCTGTTTTTGCATAGGTTTTTTTTTGCCTTTTTCAGCGTCATGGAGTGCCTGCCCGATTGAATGGCAGTCTTTTTTTCTCATTGTTTGTGACAACTGTCACGATAAGGTTTTTTCTATGAGCCGGAAAATCTCCTCCACAGGCATAGAACGCCTCGCCTTGTATTATCGCTACCTGACCTCTGTGAACGGATCCGAACAAGCGTTTATCTCCTCGGCGGAGTTGGCGAAGGCGGTCGAGCACACGGCCGCGCAAGTGCGCAGAGATCTCAGTTGCTTCGGCACCTTTGGAACGCCCGGAAGGGGATATGACAGAGCGGCATTGGAGGAGAAGTTGTCCGGGATTCTTGGGAAGGGAAAGTGCCAGAACGTGGTTTTGGTAGGCGTGGGAAATCTGGGGTCCGCGCTCCTGGCGTATAAAGGGTTTCAATCTCAGTGTTATACGATTGTGGCCGCGTTTGACAACGATGCGAAGAAAATCGGGAAGCATCTAAAAGGTTTGGAGATTCAGGATATTGAGAAGCTAAGCGACGTGGTTTCCCAAACCGGAGCTAAGATGGCTATTATCTCGGTCCCGGCGGGTGTGGCTCAGGAGGTCGTGGATGCGCTAATTTCGGCGGGCATTCAGGGCATTTTGAATTTTGCGCCTGCGCGGGTCGTGGTTCCGGAGGACATCGTGTTGCAGCACGTGGATTTTTCGATCAAATTGGATCGGCTTTGTTATGGACTGGAGCACGCTTAGCGAGATGAGACACTTAGAGATCATAGCTGAAGGGATTGTGCAGGGGGTGGGATTTCGCCCCTTCGTGTATGCGTTGGCTCGGCGGCACGCGCTTTCGGGGTTTGTGTTGAACGATGGAAGGGGCGTGCGGATCGAGGTGGAGGGAGAGGATGCGGCCTTAAATGCGTTTACCAGGGCGATTGAGGCGGAGGCGCCGCCGCTGTCCATGATCGAGCGGATTCGGACTCAAAGCCTTCCGAGTGTGGGATTTCAGGATTTCACGATTCGCCCGAGCACGGACGAGGGGAAAAAAAGAACGTGGATCTCGCCGGATACGTCGGTGTGTTCGGAGTGCCTCCGCGAGTTGTTCGATCCGGAGGACCGGCGGTTTCATTATCCTTTCATCAATTGTACGCATTGCGGGCCGCGCTTTACCATTGTGGAGGGCGTGCCGTACGATCGGGATCGGACCACGATGCGGTCGTTTGAGATGTGCCCCTCGTGCCGGCGGGAGTACGAAGATCCGGCGAATCGGCGGTTTCACGCGCAGCCCAATGCGTGCCCGGTCTGTGGGCCTCGTGTGTGGCTCGTGGATAGGGATGGTTGCAAGCGTGATGGGGATGTATTTCGTCACGTGGGAGAGGTGCTGAGAGCGGGTGGAATCGTGGCCGTGAAGGGATTGGGCGGATTTCATCTAACGTGCGATGCGCGGAATGAGGAAGCGGTGCAAAGGCTCAGAGGACGCAAGGTGCGAGAGGATAAGCCCTTTGCGCTGATGGCGACGGATGAGGCGATGGTTCGGGAGATATGTCAGGTGCGTGCGGAGGAGGCGGAGCTTTTGGAGAGTTCCCGGCGTCCCATCGTGCTGATGGAGAAGCGCGCGGGATCGGGGATTGCCGAAGCGGTGGCGCCGGGGAACCCGTGTCTGGGAGTGATGCTGCCCTATACGCCTTTGCATCATGTATTGCTCAAGGAAGTCAAAAGGCCGCTCGTGATGACGAGCGGAAATGTGAGCGACGAGCCGATCTCCTACGAGAACGAGGAGGCGCTCTCCCGTCTGAGGCGGATTGCGGATGTTTTTCTGCTTCACGATCGTCCAATCCACATGCGCTGCGACGATTCGGTGGTGCGCGTGTTTCGCGGGCGGGAGATGATCCTGCGTCGGTCGCGGGGATACGTGCCTGGGCCGATACCGCTCCCGTTCGCGGCGGATCGGCCGATCCTGGCGTGCGGCGCGGAGTTGAAGAATACGTTCTGTCTCGTACGGGACGAATACGCCTTTGTAAGTCATCACATCGGGGATCTGGAAAATTTGGAGACCCTGCGATCCTTCGAGGAAGGCATCGAGCACTTCAAGCAACTGTTCGACATCGAGCCCGAAGTCATCGCGTACGATCTGCACCCGGACTATCTTTCCACGAAATATGCCCATGTTTTGCCTTTCTCTGCGAACTCTGCGTCTCCGCGGTGCGAATTGGTTTTCAATCCGCAATCCCCAATCCCCAATCCGCAATGGGATGGGACAGGGGAGGAGAGGCTCGTGGGGGTGCAGCATCACCATGCGCACATTGCGAGTTGTCTAACGGATAACGGACTGGATCGCACGGTGATCGGCGTGGCGTTCGATGGCACGGGATACGGGACGGACGGGACGATCTGGGGAGGCGAGTTTCTCGTGGCCGATTTTGCAAACTTTGAGCGGGTGGCCTACCTGAAGCCCCAAGCCATGCCGGGCGGAACGATGGCGATTAAGGAGCCGTGGCGGATGGCGGTTTCTTATCTTTTCGGAATTTTCGGAGAGACGTTGGTGGATCTGGACGTGCCGTTTGTGCGCGGGCTGGATCGGCATCGCTTAGACGTGCTGAGGGTCGCGCTTGAGAAGGGGATCAATTCTCCGCTGACCTCGTCTATGGGACGGCTGTTCGATGCAGTGTCGGCTTTGATCGGAGTACGGGATCGCATTCATTACGAAGGCCAGGCCGCTGTGGAATTGGAGCAGGTTGCGGAGGAGGACTGTTCGGATTCGTATCACTTTGAAATCGAGAAAGGGACGCCTCTTGAGATCAATCCGGAGGGCGTATTTCGGGACATTATAGAGGACTTGCGGAATGGGGCGTCTGCGGGACGGATTTCGGCGAAGTTCCACAACGGGGTTTCGGAGATGATCGCGGAGGTGTGTGGTCAGATTCGAGATCGGACAAGACTTGAGGAGGTGGCCTTGAGCGGCGGCGTGTTTCAAAACAGGATGCTTCTGGAACGGACGGTGCCGCTTTTGGAGGAGCAGGACTTTTCGGTGTACACTCATCATCAAGTGCCCCCGAACGATGGAGGCATTTCGCTGGGGCAGGCTGTGGTGGCAATGCGAAAAGTTGCCTGAATTTCAAAAATTTTGGCAGCGTTCAAAAATTGGGGTGCAGGCAATCCTGGCAATCTTTGAAATTTAGGCAATCGTAGGCAATGGGGTTGGGAAAAGGAGGAAGGGCTATGTGTCTCGCGGTTC
>JAUWMS010000129.1 GCA_030613045.1 Candidatus Latescibacterota bacterium
TACGAGTTGGAGCAGTATCTTTCGATTCTTTGAGCACTAAAACCATCGCACCGCAAAGACGCAGAGAACGCAAAGAACTTCAACTTCCTTTTCTTGGGGTTTCTCTGCGCACTTTGCGTCTTTGCGGTGAAAGCAGAGGAGTGGTACGATGGCGATAAACGAGGAGGCGGTGGCCTCTTTCTTGGGCGATTTTATCAAGGAGCAGGTCAAAGCGGCTGGACTGAAGCGGGTGGTTATAGGACTATCCGGCGGGATTGATTCAGCGACTTCTGCGGTTCTCGCGGTACGCGCGCTGGGGCCGGACCGGGTGAAGGCGTTCCTGTTGCCCTACCGGACGAGCAGCCCTCAGAGCAAGGCGCATGCGCTTTTGGCGGCGCGGGATTTGGGTATAGAGGCGCGGGAGATCGAGATTGCTCCGATGGTGGATCCCTGTATCGAGCAGTTTCCCGACATGGATCGGATTCGCAAGGGGAATCTGATGGCGCGGGCGCGGATGATGGTGGTGTATGATCAGTCCGTAGCGTGGCAGGCGTTGGTTTTGGGCACGGGGAATAAGACGGAGGCGCTGTTGGGCTATACCACCTTGTGGGGTGACATGGCGTGTGCGTTTACCCCGCTTGGGGATTTGTATAAAACCGAGGTGCGGCAATTGGCGCGCTATCTTGGTGTGCCCAAAGAGATCATCGAGAAAAAACCCAGCGCGGATTTGTGGGAGGGCCAGACGGACGAGGCGGAGATCGGCCTCACTTACGAGGAGATGGACGAGTTGTTGGTTCGTCTGGTGGATCAGGGATTGGAGGCGGACGAGGTCGCCCGGTTGGGCTTTGAACGGGAGAAGATCGAACGCATTCAGGGGATGATCCGGGCTTCGGAGTTCAAGCGGAGAATGCCGCTGGCGCCGAAGATTCCGGAGGCGATGAGAAAGAACCCGTGAAACGTGAAGCGTAAAACGTAAAGCGTGAAACGTGAAAAGGCAAGGCACAAAGGCACAGAGGCACAAAGAACACATCTCGTTCCCACGCTTCTGCGTGGGAACGCAAGCTCGACGCTCCGCGTCATAAACGCAGCAAATGGGTTGAGGCAAGCGGAAGGCAGTTTCTGGCTTGCTGTCAGCGGGACAGCTGAGCAGGTGGAGGCGGCTGAAAAACAGCTCAAATCTGTTTCCTCGGAGCCTGCGTTTGAGCTTTGACTATGGGTAGCGGAACGGACGGGACAATTTTTTGGTGTTATGATGGAAGAAAGAGAAAAACAGATGGAAACGTTCGAGCCGGAGATGGTGGTATTTTGTTGTCAGAATAGTGTGGATGAGCGTGGGACGGAGGCGGTGCGGCGTGAATATGGCGGCCGCGTGCGCATCGTTCGGATGCCGTGCAGCGGGAAAACGGATGTGCGGTATCTGATGAAAGCGTTCGAGTCGGGAGCGGACGGCGTGCTAATCGTCGGATGTCCGGAGGGGAAGTGTCGTTCGTTGGATGGGAATTTGAGAGCAAAGAAGCGGGTGGGCTACGTCCGGTCGCTCTTGGAGGAGATCGGATTCGGAGGAGATCGGATCGAGATGGCGCATCTATCTCCATCCAATAAGGAAGAGCTGAGCGAGGTGGTGCGGGCAATGATCGGGAAGATCGAGGAGATTGGACCCAATCCGGTAAAAAATTACCGCAGAGACGCAGAGTTCGCGGAAGGCTTCAATGAGCAATGAGCAATGAGCAATTCCCTTCCTCTCCTCCCCAAACCGGGGCGGTTGGGTGGGGTATTGTTCATTGCTCATTGTTCATTATTCATTGCCTTTCTATTTGGTTGGAGAAAATATGGCTGAAAAGGTTCACATAAAAACGAAAGCAGCTCCGCCTCGTTTTGTTCCCGTGGGCCAGTTCGGGATTATAGAGGCAGGGGAAAATTGCTTGGGATGTATGCACTGTAAGAAGCATTCCTGTATCTATGACATATATGGGAAAGAGGCCTCCTATCTTCGGGAGGCGTCTGAGGGTTCGGGCTATGTGGATACACTCTACGCATGCATGAATTGTCTGCGCTGTGTGCAGGAGTGTCCCGGAGGGATTTTGACACGGGTGGTCAATCCCGAATACCTCCGACTTGGGGATGCGTACTGGACGCCGGAACTTATCGCAACCACGTGGGCACAGGCGGAGACGGGCAAGATTCCGGTGTCCGGAGCGGGCTATCGGGGCCCCTTTTCGGGACCGGGATTCGACAGCATGTGGACGGATATGTCGGAGATCGTGCGGCCCACGCGGGATGGGATTCATGGGCGGGAATACATCAGCACCGCGGTGGATATTGGTCGCAAGCCCAATGCGCTACAGTTCGACGCGGACGGCGCGCTCGTCGGGGAGGCTCCTCCGATTTTGGATATTCCGATGCCGATTTTGTTCGACGTGCTTCCGTTCGGGCGGATCAGCGACGGGGTGCGGAGGGCGATGGCGCGCGCGGCTTCGGAGTTGGGCATATTGATGATTCTCGAACCGGAACATTATTTCGACGGACTCTCGGAATACGCGGAGCATCTGGTGCCCCTGCTTTCGGCGGCCTCGTTCGAGCGGGATCTGGAGCGCATGCCCGATGTGCGGATGGTGGAATTGGAACTTGCGGACGGGGTGATGGATCGCGCGAAGCAGGTCAAGGATCGCTTGGGAGAGGTGATCGTAGCCATCCGGGTTCCGCTGGATCGGGACGCTGAGACTGTGGTGGAGCGCCTCGCGGGCGAGGGCGCGGAGGTGATTCATCTGTGCGCCGATGTGCACGGGAACGAACTGGACGATACGAATCCGCGTTTTATCAAAGACCGCGTTCAGGCGATCCACCAGCGTTTGGTGGAGACCGCGCTGCGGGATCAGGTGACGCTGATCGCCAGCGGGGGGATCGCACTGGCCGAGCACGTGGCCAAGGCGATTGTGTGCGGCGCGGATCTGACGGCCATTGATCTCCCGTTGCTACTCGCGTTGGAATGCCGGCTGTGTCGGAATTGCGAGCAGGGGCTCCCGTGCCCGGTGGAATTGGAACACGTGGACGAGGCATACGCGCAACAACGGATTGTCAATTTGATGGGCGCGTGGCACAGTCAGCTTATCGAGGTTATGGGCGCGATGGGCATCCGGGAGGTGCGGCGGCTTCGGGGCGAGACGGGACGCGCGATGTTTTTCGAGGACATGGAGGCGGAGAGTTTCGGGCCGCTGTTTGGATTGCGGAAAATGAATCCGCACCGCAGAGACGCAGAGAACGCAGAGAAAGCTAAACCCCGAATCTTGGAGTTCTCCGCGGTCTCCGCGCCTCTGCGGTGGAAGTCTTCCGAAATCCGGAATCCGAAATCGAAGGCTGGTTTTCAATCCGCAATCCGCAATCCGCAATCCGAAATCCCCGTGCGGCCGGCTCCGCCGAGGTTCAAAAATCCCATCGGGAAATATAAGGTTCGGAGGAATACCGCGCTGTGTGTGCATTGCGGACACTGTGCGGAGGTATGTGCGTACGGGGTGCACGAGCGGCGCGAGGGATTCAGTCGGATGTCCAGGCCGGTGGAATATAAGTGCATCGGGTTTTCGTGTTCGGAGTGCGTGGATCAGTGCCCGCAGCACGCGTTGTCCTTGGAGATCAATCCGCTCTATGAGACGCTCGGGGATGCCCGGTGGACCGCGGATTTGCTGCTGTCAACGTGGGCCCAGGCGGAGACGGGGCAACTGCCGGACGGAGACATGGAAACTCGGATCGGGGCCTCCGGCGGCGGATTTGACCGGATGCGGTTTCGTTTCCCGGAAGAAATACCCGAAGCCTCACCGCAAAGCCGCAAAGAACGCAAAGAAAATTCGGGGATCAGGGATCAGGGATCAGGGAGTATGGGCGAGGCTTTGGAGTCAAGACCTCAACCTCAACCTCAACCTCAACCTTTGCCTTTGACGTTCTCCGCGTCCTCTGCGTCTCCGCGGTGCAATGTACTGGAAGAAGACGAGGCGATCTCGACCTCTATTGATCTGAACAAGCGGGGAGACGAGCGTCCTGAGATCACGATAGACCTTCCCATGTACGGTGGCGGGATGTCGTTCGGATCGGTGAGCCAGTCTGTGATGGTGGCGAAGGCCCGGGTGGCGAAGGCGTTCCATACGTTCACCTGCACGGGCGAGGGCGGCTATCCGGATGTGTTGACCCCTTATGCCGATCACGTGATCACGCAGGTGGCGACCGGTCTGTTTGGGGTACGCGAGGAGACGATCCAGCGGGCACGGATCGTGGAGTTCAAGTATGCCCAAGGGGCCAAGCCCGGACTCGGCGGCCATCTTTTGGGGGATAAGAACACGCCCGACGTGGCGCGGATGCGGGAGGCCGTGATGGGCAGCGCGCTGTTTTCGCCGTTTCCGTTTCACAGCGTGTATTCGGTGGAGGATCACAAGAAGCACCTGGACTGGATCAAGGCGGTCAATCCCAAGGCGCTGGTCTCGGTGAAGGTTTCCACGCCCACCGACGTGGATATGGTGGCTGTGGGCAGCTATTACGCGGGCGCGCACATCATTCATCTCGACGGAAGCTACGGCGGCACGGGCGCGGCCCCGGACATTGCGAAGAAGAACATCGCGATGCCCATCGAGTATGCCATCCCGAAGGTGCATGGCTTTTTAGAGGCTGAGGGGATTCGGGACAAGGTGACCCTGATCGCCAGCGGGGGCCTGCGCACCGCGTACGACGTGGCCAAGGCGATTGCGCTGGGCGCGGACGGCGTGGTGATCGGCACGGCCGAGTTGGTGGCGTTGGGGTGTATCCGCTGCACCAATTGCGAAAGCGGACGGGGTTGTGCACGGGGCATTGCTACAACCGATCCGGACCTTGCGAAGATGATTGACGTGGAATGGGGCACGCAGCGCCTCATCAATCTGTATGCGTCCTGGCAGAGCCAGCTTCGGGATATTCTCAGGCGGTTTGGGATGCGGAGTATCCAGGAGTTGAGAGGTCGCGCGGATTGTTTGGTGCATTTGGATTATGAGAATTCCTCCACGCCCGCCGCCGTGACGTGAACGTCACGGTTCGGGGCGGTGCAGCCCCACTTATCGAACCGTGCGGTTTAGCGCACGGGGGGGCTTGCCATCCGCATAATGCTCTGCGCTGTGTCGCCTATACTGAGGTTAGTTACATGGAGCCAATGTGAATCGACCTGACCTGACCAACGATCTTGTTCACTTTATCCGTGGAGAGACTTTCGCGGACGCGTTTGAGACTCTGAAGAAGATCCTCTCAGACAAGTTCTTTCTAGGCGGCACAGGCTTCATCAGGGGAGGCCATCGGTGCGTATGCTTTTCTGAAGCACCTGTTTCTTACTTGGGCTACGCGTTGACTCAACCGTCGACGGGAGTCCGCTATCAGCCCGCAGGTATTCTCGTTTACAAGAGATGGCTGTACTCGCTGGGTGGGCGGCCAGTTATTTACCAGAGAGACGCAGAGTATGAGCACTTACCAGAGGGTCATCGCTGGCGTCATGTCAGGTACGAACCAGACGCGGACCCGCCAATCGACTTCACATGGGAACGTGAGTGGCGCATCCGAACCCAATTGCTTGACATCAATCCATCGACGGCACGTGTGGTGCTACCTACGCAGGAAGTATCCGATAGGCTGCATGCCCACCATGAGCAAGAACAGGACTCTCGAGAACAGCAGTATGCGATTATCTTTGACGAGATCATTGCTTGGCAACTTCGTGAAGACTTTCCTTGGACCATAGTCACCATAGATTCACTGTAATCAAGTCCTCGGGATGGCTGAGAGGGCAGTTGACCCCCGCTGCAGCCGACCGCCAACTGTGCGACAACAAAGCCATTGTGTCATTGGGCGCGAACCGGCGCCATCTCGTTTTCGGACTTTTGAATGAGGCTCCTTGGAAAGGAAGGATGAAGAATAGATGAAAGATAAACTAAAAAAGCTGATAGGCGTTTTTCCGACTGAAAGGGGCTTCAAAAAAAGAATGCGATTCCATCAGGGATGGTGGAGGGCGTTTGTGCTTGCTGAAGAACCAGGAGATCACCCTATTCGAACAGGGGAAAGTATCTGCAATACCATTCTGAATGGGCGAGGCGATCCGCAGAAGAACTTCTTGTCTCAAAAAATATTGGAAGCAGTGGTCCAGACAAAGAAGGAAAGAAAACCTACAAGTTCAGGGATACTTGAAGAAGACAGGTTGTTCAACAATTTATTGTCAAGTCAACCTCTTTGCTTTAACTTTTTCGGCGAATTGAAAGTAGACACAGAGTTTGCCTTGCAGATTTTGCAGCAATTCTGGCCGGAGTTGACCCAGGTCAAGGAGGTGATATTTGAATTTGCTCCAGTAAAGAATTATACCAACGACAAATCTGCTTTTGATGTTGCCTTTGAAGTGATGGTCAACGAGCAAAGTGGTCTGATCGGCCTCGAATGCAAATATACAGATACCTTTTCACACGAAGAATATGGTAAAACCGCGTATCGGCATATTTTCAATGAAAGCGGGAAAAGGGTATTTGCCGCAGAATATGAAGATTTTATAGCATCGAGATTCAATCAGCTATTCCGAAATCAGTTAATGGCAGAGGCTTTGATACAGAACGACCAATATGATTTTGTGTACACCGGATTGTTTTGCCATCAAGATGATAGCAGTGCCCTGCAAACTGGTGCAGAATTTCAAAGTATGTTGAAAAATGGTAGCAACCTCTTTCAGACAATCACGTACCAAAATTTTATTGAGAAGACACAGCAGTTAGAGATAGGTTGGAAACGGAGAGAGTTGAGTATGTTGCTATGGGCCAGGTATTGTGGGATTGAGCTAAGTAAGAATGTTTTTGAGTAATGGCTTGTTCAGAAACGGAGTCTTTGCCCTTAACGGGCAAGCTAACCAGGTTAGGCTCCCAACCGCACTCCGCCCGCGCCTCGGCAATCGCAGCATCCTCATTCAAGATGAAAGCATTCGCCAACAAGTGGGAAAAATATCGCGGACTTTACTGGGAGGTCCTCATGGTCAATAAAGAAAAACTGCGCCAGCGATT
>JAUWMS010000551.1 GCA_030613045.1 Candidatus Latescibacterota bacterium
ATCGAAGAAGTCCCACGGCCCGAAAACGGTGAAATTGGCCTTCCAGTCCCGACGGATCTGGTTGATGAAGGCGAAGTAATCCGTGCTGTGCATGGGATAGATGGCCCAGCGCAGCATCCTTGTCTGACCGGGCCGAAGGGCGATTTGATTGAGCGAGCACTCCGCCCCATGGCGATCCGTTTGCGCCTGAAATTGAAGCCGGGAAATGGTGTCCTCGGCCAACAGCCCCACCTGGCTCTCGGTCTGAGAGAGGAGCACTGTGGGGTTTTCGGCCATGAGGCTCTCGACCTCCGCTGAGTCGGGGACTCCTCCCAGCAATATCCGACAGGACTGTCCGGCGGCGGAAATCCGGTTCCGAACGATTACGCCGATGTTTTTCTGAGTCCGACTCGTGAGCGCGTCGCTGACCGAAAAACGATGTCCCTCTAAGGAGATCGTTCGACGCAGCTCGTAGTGAGCTCCGTTGGCGGTGATTTCTACCTGCGTGGGCGACATTCTTTTTACCACCGGCTTCCAATCGGGGTCATCGCCGGGCTGCTGCTCCGAAAGGGTATTCACGCATATCGTTTCCCCCGGAAAAGAGAAGGAGGATTCCAGAAGATAGGACTCTCCTCCCACGATGACCTCCATTCCGCCTCCGGGACCGATGCGCAACTCGAATTCCGGGCTTTTCAGAGATTCCGAAGATTTCGATCTATCCATGTTCTTTCCCCTTTCTCCACGCACCAACCGTCAATGACGCGAATATGCGTGAAGGTTCTACTTGCGCATGTTCTCGCCTATCCGTGGTTGACCTGCCCCATCCGGAGGGCCTGAGCGCTATGAGAATTGCACCACTTCCGGAGGCGATGTCAAATCAAAATAGCGCAGCACCGTCAGGGTTCCGGGAGTGAGCATTACCGTCTTTCCTTCGTCATCGCCCTGCAAGGATCGCACCAGCGCCTTCCGCGACTCCGCTCCGAGATGACCGATGGCCACCCATAGGGCGTCATTTACAAAAACCGAAACCCGGCGGCTGCCTTCGGTCAGAGGGAATCGCTCGTCCGGTGTGGCCTTTACCTCAAGGTACGCAATCGTATTCGGTTGGGTTATCTGCTTGTAGATCCGGAGGTATTCAAAGTACCGATCCCGCACAATCCCCGAGGTGAGGAAGGGCCGTCCCGCCTTCCGTAGCGCCTTGCGCCACTCGGTCCAATGATCCCGTTCCTGTTTCCATTGAACGCCCGGAATCGTGGTTTGATCCTCCTCCTCGCCCCAGCAGCCGCCTTGCAGCCATGGGAATTGCAGATAGGGAACGGAGGAAGCCATCGAGAGATCTACCACTTCCGGCACGCGGTCGAGGTGCGGCGTGAAGTCTCCCTTTTCCCAATCCGTGATCAGACGGCTCCAGTCGTGGATCCGAATGACGTACGGATCGTAATATTTCGACTTCTCCACAGATTCCAACACATCGCCGATGCCCTCGCCGAGCAGTTGATAATCCCAGCACTTGTCCTGAAAAGGGGAAGGCGTATCCGAACCGATATGGGCGATCACGATGCCGTCTCTGTTTTTGACGCGCACGTAAATCTCACACAGGAATTCATTCCACAATGCGCAGAAGGCTTCGTTGAGTGTCCCCTTGACCACGTCGTCCGTCAGGTGATCCACGTCCGTGGCCTCGTCGGCGGGCAGTTCGGCAAAGTGGACGTGATGGTCGGGCGCCGGATTGGAGCAGCCGGGGCGAGCCAGTCCCAATCCACCATCGAGGTAAAACCCATCTAAGTCGTAGCTGTCCATCAGCCGGTCAATGCTGCAGAAAAACTGCATCCGATGACCCGGACTGCCCGGACAGAGTTTGTCGAGATCGTGATACACCTCGATCAAGTGCCCCGCGCCGCGGCTCCATCCGGGCCGGTACGAGGGATGCTTCGCCTCCATGTACCCGGGAGAAAGGTAGGGCAGCACCTTCAGGCCCCTTCGATGACACTCCGAGATAAATCGTCGGAATCCCTTTTCGTTGATCGGTTGGGTGGGCTGCTTTCCGCAATAGCCGCACACATCGCTCCACTCCTCGAACACGATGAGCATCTCGATGCCGTTCTCGCAGAA
>JAUWMS010000519.1 GCA_030613045.1 Candidatus Latescibacterota bacterium
GATCGCTGGCGGGCACTCTCCGGTCGTGGCAGCCCGCGGTGCTCAGCAGGGGGCGTTGGACCGGATCCGCGGAATATATGGGAGACCGCTTGCGGGTCAGGTCGCTGCCCACGGGGCCCATTTCCCGCTCCCATCCTTTTCGGAAGGACACCGCCGAGTATTGTATGGTATGATCCAGATCGGAGATGCCCACATCGGAGATGCCGCAGGCGAATTTCCCCGGCGCCTTCACGCTTAGATAGTTGACCACGTAGCCCCCGTACGATCCGCCCCAGATCGCGATCTTATCGAAAGCGGACCAGCCCTCGTCCACCATATAGTCCAGTGCGTACTCGCAGTCCTTCAGAGATTGCTCCCGCCCCTCCAGATCGTCCATCTCCTGATAGGCCGGGCCGTATCCGGTGGAGCCGCGCACGGTCGGGAACAGCACCATCATCCCCCGGCTTAGGGCGAAGGCCATGTTGCGCTGGAAGTAGGGCCTGCTCTGGCTGGGCGGCCCGCCGTGGTAGATGACGAGACATGAATTGTTCCCATCCCGTTTGGCGTCCGCCGGTTTATAGAGTAGCGCCGGAATCGGGCGCTCGTCGGAAGAGGGATACCGGATCACCTCCACGTTGATCCCGGAGAAATCGAAGCCAAACGTAGAGACCTCCGCCACGCGGGACAGCCGATCCTCGCCCAGGCTGAACGTGAAAAGCGCGGGCGCGACTTTGGGCGAAGAGAAGCCGAATACAATCTGACCGGATTCGTTGGCCGCCAGTCCCCCGGCGATGCCCACCTCGGTGGAAGGCACCGCAACCAACTTTCCATCCAGATCGAACGCGATCAATTGAGCATATCCGTCCCGGTTCAGTCCAGTCACGGTGATGCCGAGTGTATCCAGAAATACGTATTCCTCCGTCTCCACTTCCGGATCCATAATAAGCTGAAGTTTTTTGGGCGTCTTGAGATCCACCGCCGCGAACTTCATAAAATCTTCCTGATCCGAGGACAAATCCGAGGTCAGCGTGATCACCCGCCCATCCAGCGTGAAATCGCCGCCAAAAAACAGTCCGCGCTCCGTGAGGTCACGGCTTTTGCGCGTGCGGGTATCGAGCAGAAAAAGCTGGCTCTCGGAAAAGCTGAAGTACCGGACGCACAGCAGCAGATCGTCCTTATAGTCCAGCAAAGAGACGTATTCGTCTTCGGTGTACAGACTGTCCAACTTCCCGGAAACAATGTCGTAATGCAACACGGTGCGGCGGTCGTCCTTATCGGCGATGAGAAAAAATTCCCCGGCGTTTTTGAAGATGATGTTTGCGTATTGCGCATCCGGATCTTCGATCAGCGGACGAAACGTGCCGTCCCGCTCGAACAGATAGATGTCGTAGTTCTCGCTCCCGTGTTTCATCACCTCCACCAACAGCACGTCTCCGGAGGGATGGACGCGGTAGGAGCCAAGCGTCAGCCCCATCGCGGCCCAGTTGTTGGGTGTAAGCTGGCGGGGCCATCCCATCGGTTCGTCGAGATAGAACAAAGCCGCGCTCTCGCCCGTGATCCGCATCGTGAAATAGATCCGCCCCGTATTATCCACAACGGGGCCTCCCACGTAGTCTATGCCCAAAAGAAAGCTGAGGTCCCGGTTGGTCGCCTCCCAATACGGAGAAGCCCTCAGCACGCTGTCGGTATGGGCGTTCTGCTGTTCGATATACGTCATAATGCGGGTGGTATCCGTCCGCACCCACGGATCAATTCCCTCGAGCGCCTTCTCGACCTCTTCGGAGGCCATCGTCCGCGACGAACAAAAGGACGCAAACAGGATAACCGCTATCCAGCAAATAGTCTTGCGTGTCATGGTGAGGTTCCTCCTTGATGGGGTGAGAAGAGGTCTTTTCTGCATGTCGGTGACGGGGATGGCGTGAGGAGTAAAACGTGAAACGTGAAGCGCGCCTCAACAATCGCCAATCTGTAGTGAATTATGGTTTGGATATGCTGCGCGCACTTTAACGTATTGACTACTTGAGGATGGTTTAGGAACTGGGAAACCGTCTTCCTGTAAGCCTTCTAAATGAAACTCAATCGCTTCCCGGATTAACTGCAATACCTCTGTTTTCGTTTCCGCCTCGGCAATGCAACCCGGCAAATCGGGAATGTATGCCCCAAAGCTATGTTCACCTTTTTCTACAATGACAATATACTGCATAGCGTTATCTCTAAATACGAAAGGAGAGGCTATCCTGATTGGATGTGCTGCGCGCAGTTTGATGATTTACCGGTCAGTACCCGCAAACTCAGATTGTTCGCCCAGTCCTTCGCTCCCCATGGCGAGATAGCCGCCATCTACGACCAAATCCGTCCCGGTGATAAAGCTGGCCTCGTCACTCAGCAGGAATGCTACGGCCGATGCGACTTCTTCAACCTCTCCGAGACGGCGAAGCAGGTGAAACTTGCCCCAGATCGGACCCCACTTCTCACGGTCGAAATTCGCTGCTTGGTCCACCTCGCGTGTCCAGATCCACCCGGGGCTGACGGTATTGACACGGATTGCCGGAGCCAGATCCATCGCCATGCAGCGCGTCAGTTGGGCTACGGC
>JAUWMS010000219.1 GCA_030613045.1 Candidatus Latescibacterota bacterium
TGAACGTGAACTCGCGGCGCGGCGGTCTCCGGTCCACGCGGTCAAATACAGAGACGGTCTCATTGGTTCCGCCATCCTCCCAGAGCATGCCGGAGAGATTCCGCCACGGCTCCCACACTCCGTCCGGTTGTTTGGCGCGGATCTGGAGTTGGATCTTTGCCAGGTCGGTATCTTCCGAGACCACTTCGATATCGAAGGGGTCTTCCGTCGGGAAGAACACCGGACTGATGCGTTCTCCTTCGTAAGGCGCGGAGACGAGGGCACGAGGAGCGCGAAGGTCGGCAAACGTCGGCTTCAAATTCAGCAAACGACTCACCTGAGCATCCGCCGCCTCCTGAGCCTGGATCACGACCGAATACTGCTTCTCCTCAGTATTTCCCTGATCCTTTTCCGGCGGGTAAAGCGACAGCACAATAGCCGCTGTAGGGCCCTCTTTGGTGAGGCCAACCAAATAGGGTCCCCTGTTTCCATTGAACCGGACAGTGAGATGGTCTTCGTTATCGGTCTGTGGAGCATAGAGCAAGAAGTCAATCGTCGAGAACCCTGACTCTAAGTCGCGTTCCCCCGTGTATGTGATTTTGAGCTTATAATGTCCGCCCTCATGGTAATCGAAGGGCTGACCGCTCATCGGTTCTTCGATCAATTCGAGACGGACGTCCACCGCTCGGTTCGTTCCCGGCTCCCACGGGTCGGAGGTGTAAGAGCCTGCATCCTGGAAAAAGATCGGGGTTCCCCACACCGGGTCGGCATAGACCCGGGTGGAGATGTTATCCCCGACATCGTCATCGTGGAGGACAAACCCTACAGTCTGTTCCGTTTCTTTTCCGCATTCCCATTCCCTGCTTAAGCTCGTAGCGGTGCTGATAGACGCAGTGCCACCCGCCTTGAACGACAATGTAATACCGGTCCCAAACCATGACCATCCCGTACTTCCTTCAAGCTCGGTACCGAGTTCGCCGCTTGTCTGAGGTCCCATCTCTTTGGTTATGTTGAAAATATCTCCCTCGGCAATAGTCCGAGAATACTCAAAAGTCGGCCCAGCGCTGAAAATGAGGGTCTCGCCATCCTTCAGGCCGCCGCCTTCCTCCTCCTTAAAATCTTCAAAGGATTTTTCCTCGGAGAGATAATCCCTATTCCACACGTACGCTAAATTTTTATCCAGCAAATCCCGCCAAGTGTGGTGAGCACCTAATAGTTTGTTCATCTCGTTATAGCTCATCTCCTCATGTTCATACACTTTCAGCGCGCTTGCTTCCTTCATAACCGTATATTCCCGGTTGTTTTCTTCATCATATATTTTCCATCGCTCACCCTTAAATACGGCAAAAACCGTTGCGCCTCCCGAAAGCGGATATCCATTCTCATCAAACACCTGCTGTAACGAATCGGAGACGACCGCACTATCCAGATCGGCCTCGAACTTCGTATCCATGCTGAACCGATACGCATCTTCAACGGTTCTATCCAGGTCCTCGATGATATTCTCGATATCCCGCGTAGTATAGAGGTATTGATTGGTTCGCTCCAGAATGTCGTAGGTCTCAACTTGTTCTGTCTTAAGCGCCCATATCGGTTCTTCAGCCGTGCCAGTATTTTCGATCCCCATACGGTATTTGGTCTGAAGGCCCAACGTCCACCCCTCGCCGAAGTAAATATCTCCTTTGCCGGGTCCCAGTAGATCGGGCAGTTCATCCCCGGAAGGAGTTTCCAAGTGCCGATTGGGACTAATCTCATATTGAATGCCCCATGCCTCCATTAACCCGTAGGAGATTCCCATATTGGCAATCTGGGCAACATAAGCGAAGGGTCCTTCGAGACCAGAAACAAGGCCCCCCCTCGCCATCTCCTCAAGAGCCATCAGGGTAAATCGCCCCGCCCCGTTGGAATCTTTGTACCCCAGCAGTCCTTTGTCTTCCAACTCATGAGATTCTTCTTCACCCGGCTCTTCACCAAAATCCTCTATCTCGCGTTCATTCCGCCATGGCGAGGGATAAACCGGTATCTCTTCATCGTTGATTTGGATCTTCATACCGGATACCATCCCTTTGATCGTCATGGAATCGTCCAAATAAGAGTAGCTTCCGTCTCCCGGCGGGTCGTGGAGCACGGTATAATTCACTACCGGAATGGAGACGATCTTAGCGGCCGTGCCCACGGGTCTCTCTCCCAGTACGATGACCGTATCTTGCACGGTATCGCTGTCCAGATACCCCTCTTTTTCCGCCCGGAAATTGATCTTCTTCGGTGCCGCCAGCGGAGGATCATCGTCGCTTTTCTTAGGCAAACCACCCACGATGGCATACTTCTTCTCATCACCGTAAACCAACAGCTCTTGCTCCTCGGGCGCATCCTCGGTCAGCATACTGACCTCATCGCTAATAAACAGCGTGAAATCCTCGACGGGCTTCCCATTCGCCGTCGCCGTGATCGTGTACGTGTGGGTTCGGGGTTCCGGAGGATAGTAGTACATATACCCCTCCGGGTTGTCCTCGGGATCCATGCCAAACTGCTCCAGGAATTCATCGGGAACATCGAAGAGCTTGGGGCGCGGGTCGAAGGAAACCTCGATTTTGACCGGGATGGTCATAACGATCGCTTCGTCGCCGGCCATCAGATCAACCTCTTTTTCTTCGGGATCGGCCCCTTTGACGTTCACCGTATAGTTGCCGGGATTCAAGAGGACCACGAATTTACCGTCCGTCGAATCGGATACGCCCTCCGCCTGTCCGTTGTCGCCGCTCACGGTGACGGTTTTTCCAAACATCGCATGTTCGCCGGAGTCTTCCACAAACACGGTCAACTCGCGCGTCGTGTGATTCACAAAGTCAACGTCCGTTCTGGCGTCTTCAATGGTGACCAGGCCGGTCTTAGCGTCATATCCGGGGATATCCTCCTTGATGCGGACGTCGTGTCCCTCTTTTTTAGCGAGGAACAGATACCTCCCGGCAAACAGGGGGATGCTGTAGTTGGTGCCGGTGGCCGAAAGCGATTTGGCGCTGGGCAACCCCTCGATATCGCTGGTGGAACCTACGGGCTGGGCTCTGACCTCCACGCCCTTTACCAGCACATCCACCTCGTTCTTCTGGATGCTGTACACAATCCGACCGCCCACGGGATACACGCTCAGATCCACGAAGTCCATGGCCAATTGATTGGGCCCATCCAGGGTCAGCTCCGTGACCCGGACGTTGGTTTCAAACTCGTGCGCTTTATCCCCCGAACCTTTGCTGGCGACCATTCGGTAACTACCGAGGGGGAGATGCTCGAAGACGTAAGAGCCGTTTCCGTCCGTCTCCGTCCAGATACCCCCGTCGCCGGTGGTATTCAGCAGGCTGTCAGAGCCCGCTATTTGCGCAAGAATATCCGGATCCACGTGGCTGGAGGTAAGCGTCAATCGCACCTCCCTGACCGGCGTGCGTAGATCCGCGGCGCGCACGTACCCGGAGATCTTGCCCTCTATGACGTTGATCTTCGTGGTCGCGACGGAACTCCATTTCCCGAATTCCGATTGGACTTCCAGGCCCACGGTATATTCGCCCGCTTCGTCGTAATCGTAGGCGTGCGTCGGATTCCAGATGCCCTCAGCGCTGTCCGCATCCCCAAAAGACCACGTCCAGTCCACAATGTGACCCACGTCTTCGGATTCCACGTAATCGGGGTGATTCCCCTCAAACTGGATCGGTGAGAAATTGCCGCCCGCAATTCCCCCTCGATAGGGACCTCCCGGCATGGCCGTGGGTATTCCGGATCCAACGGTAACCTCTGTGGCTTGGCTGTCTTCAAGGACTAAGCCTTCTGATGTCGTCACTTTTGCCGCGAACTCCACCTGACAGGTGTCGTCCTCTGTCCAGGTATATTCCGTTCTGCCGTCACTATCCGTGTCCACTGTATCAACAGAGCCGTCGGCCCTTTCCACACGCCACTGGTACTCGAACGTGGCGCCGAGATAACTGGCCTTGTTAATCGAGCCCTCCAACTCGACCGGGTTGTTCGGTTTGCCCGTATAGGGACCGCCAGAATTCACGTCCAACGTATCGTAGATTTTCAGGTCAAAAAGTTTTTCGTCGCTTTCCACGCCATAGTTGGTGACGGCTTTGCAGTAGATCTTGCCGCCCGTGCTGGGGTTCTTCCATGTACGTGACACAATGTCGTTGGCTGGCTGTTCCACAACGGTATCCCAGTTGTTATCAAAATCCCAGAAATATTTCTCAATCTCTTCATCCGCTCCCTCACTTCCTGTCTGCCCGTCCCCCATCAATCGGACAGGATCGTCTACTACCCCCGCATATTTATCATTATACCATGAGACAAGACTATCATCAATAGCTGCCTGCGGGGGCGTATCGTGGACCGTGGGACGGTTCCATACACGAACCGAGATCCCCTCCCAGTCCGATTCCACCCCTTTTTGGTCAACCACTTGACAATAAACCGTGTAGTCCCCGGGATCGGGGAAGGCATAGTTTTTCTCCGTGTCGGCTTCATCATAGCCCGCACCGGGCGCACCGCTGCCCGTGACTTTTTGCCACCGGTATTTCTCGACATCCACCCCGGTATTGCCGATGCTGTCGGTGACCGTAAAAGCCGCGGATGCGCCCACGGGTACGTTGACTTTATTATTGGTGGTATCTTTGGCCGTGGTAAATGAAACGGTAGGTTTCTGGGGGGTCGCACGCACCAGGATATTCAGACCGTTGCGCAGGGCACTGCTGGGAACAACGGCTCTGGCCTGTTCGCCGGGGGGATCCCATTCCAGGGTCAGGCTTTTGGGTCCAGCATACTCGAAATAACTCAATTCAATCGGGTAAATCCCTTCAACCAAAGGGATCGTGCCGTACGAAGTCGCTGTCGAGCGGGTCCCCGTATATTGCTTAACGAGCTGGTTATTTACTTTCAGGCGGAAGCCATCGGAGGAAGTCACGTAGAACGTATAGGTGCCTTCAACATCAATCGTTATGAATCCCGTAAAAATGGCCACAAAACGTCGTCTGACATTGGTGGTCACCTCCGCAGTCTCGAACCGCTCCTCTTTCTCGAAGCCATTCGTAATACTTCCTGATTCACAGAACTTGATCGTCGGAAAGATGTACGAATGGGTGAACTGCCTATCAGGGTGTTCCAACGCTTCATCCAACGTGTTAAACTCCGACTCGGACGCATTCGGCGCATGATAGAAATCCCCTTTGAGCCCGGCTTTCGTCGGATGCAGACCCGTTTCATAAACCGGAATCAACGTCCCTTCCAGTTCGGAGACGTTATCGGAGTTAATCTTGGCACTCTGAATGGTTATGGGAATGGCATCGTCATAGTTTAATGCCGAATCATACTCCCGTGAGATCCAATCCCCTGCGACATTCCCGACCTCCCAGTCAAGCACCTCGTCGCCATTTCCAATATTGGTTATCGTTACATCGTCTCGGGTGTTATTTACACCGAGATCTATCTCCCCAAAATCAAGGACCCTGGGACTGTCCTTCACGTGCAACATATTGTAGTCATAATCTAAATACAATTTCAGCTTGACCTCATAGACCTCTACATTAGCATCATCCCCATAGTCTTTCACGGGTGCAGATACCTTGACGG
>JAUWMS010000019.1 GCA_030613045.1 Candidatus Latescibacterota bacterium
AGGACATCACCGAACGGGTGCGGGCGGTGGAGCGCATCGAGCGTCTGAACAGCGTGCTCAGAGCCATCCGAAATGTCAACCAGTTGATTGTGTCGGAAAAGGACCGGGACCCTCTGCTTCAGAAAGTCTGCGATGCCTTGATAGAGGCGCGAGACTATGATGCGGCATGGCTCGGCGCCTTGATGGATGGAAAATCCTTTGCCGCGGTCAAGGGTTCCGGTCTTGGGGAAGAGGTCTCCCGTTTCCGCGAACGGGTGATGGACGGCGACTATCCCCCCTGTATCGAAAACGCGCTCGATGGGGAAGCCCCTCCTCTCTTGGTCGTGGACAAGTCCGAAACGTGCGGAGATTGCTTTTTCAAAGAGGCATGCGCTGCCAGAGAAGTGGCGATCCTCCGTGTCGAACACGCGAACCGGCTTTTCGGCCTGCTTGCCGTATCGCTTGCATCCGACGTTGCGGTGGACGACGAGGAGAAGAGCCTCTTGATAGAGGTGGCTGGCGACATAGGGCTTGCGCTCCACGGCATGGAGTTGGAAGAGGCGCGCAAACGGGCGGAGGAGGAACTCAAAGTTCGTGCTCGAATACTGGAGAGCATGGCAGAAGGCGTCAACATGTCTGACGAGAATGGCTCCATCTTCTTCACCAATCCAGTATTCGACGCCATGTTCGGATACGAGCGAGGCGAGTTGATCGGCAAAGGCGTGTGGATTCTAAACGCGTATCCACCGGAAGAGAGCGCCCGGATCGTCGGCGAAGTCATGGAACAGTTGAAGACACACGGAACTTGGTCCGGGGAGTTCGATAACCTTAAAAAAGACGGAACGCCGTTCAGTACCTATGTCCGTGTTAGCTCCTTGGAAGTATCGGGCAAGGAATACTGGATTTCTGTCCAGGAGGACATCACCGAGCGCAAGAAAATGGAGGAGGAATTGATCCGCTTGTCCGACGCGGTCAAAATGACGACAGACAGCATCGTAATCTCCGACATTGAGGCGAAGATCACAGATGTAAATGAATCAACCCTGAAAATGTACGGCACGGGCGACAGAGCAGACTTGATCGGGAAAAGTTCCTTTGATTTTATCGTTCCTGAGGATCGGGAGAAAGCAGTTGCAGGCATGAAAGAAGTGGCGGAAAAGGGGTATATCAAGAATCAAAGGTATCATATTGTCATTAAGGACGGCAGTAGAGTTTCAGTAGAAATGAGCGCATCCATTATGAAAGGCGCAGGGGGCGAGCCCATAGGTCTTGTGGGCATAACCAGGGACATCACCGAGCGCGAGCAGGCGGCGGAGGCGCTTCGGGAGAGTGAGAAGATGTCACGGAGAGAGAGGGACAGACTCAGAAATATCTTTGAGGCCATGGATGATGGCGTTTACATCGTTGATCGGGATTACAACATCGAATATGTGAATCCCGTACTCACAGCGGATTTCGGCCCTTATGAAGGCCGCAAGTGCTATGCGTACTTCCACGATTTAGAGGAAGCCTGTCCCTGGTGCAAGAATCAGGATGTTTTTGCCGGGAAGACCGTGCGCTGGGAATGGTATTTGTCCAAGAACGGAAAAACATACGACTTGATTGACACGCCCCTCAGAAACGCGGACGGTACCATTTCCAAATTGGAGCTATTCCGTGACATCACCGAACACAAGCACTTAGAGGAACAGCTCCGCCAGGCCCAGAAGATGGAGGCCATCGGAACCCTGACCGGAGGCGTGGCGCACGACTTCAACAACATCCTTACGGCGCTTCAGGGAAACACGGAGCTTGCTTTGATGAATGTCCCGGAGGATGATCCCGTGGCTCGGAATCTAAGCGAAATCCGAAAAGGAATTGAGCGCGCCGCGAGACTGACCCATCAGTTGCTTCTGTTCAGCCGCCAGCAGCCGATGGAGATGACCATTCTGAACCTCAACAGAGTGGTTGACGAACTGATCAAGATGTTGAAGCGTCTCATCGGGGAGCACATCTCTTTGAGCACCGAACTGGCTTCCGGACTCTGGAAAGTGAAGGGGGATTTCGGAACGATCGAGCAGGTGATCATGAATCTCGTGGTCAACGCCCGCGATGCGATGCCAAAGCGAGGAACGATCTCCATCCGGACCCGGAATGCGGAGGTGGACGAGGTTTTTTGCAGCGCGTGCAAAGACGCGCGTCCCGGAAGATTCGTATGCCTGTCCGTGCGGGATAGCGGCGTGGGCATAGATCCGGCCATCAGGGATCGGATATTCGATCCGTTCTTCACCACAAAGGGGCTTGGGGTGGGAACGGGTTTGGGGCTCTCGGTGGTGTATGGGATCGTCAAGCAGCACGAAGGGTGGATCACCATAGAAAGCGCCCCGGAAAATGGAGCGCTCTTCTCGGTATATCTTCCGGCGATTTCCATAGAGCCGGAGGAGAACCCGCAGAACGCATCTGTTTCCTTAGAAGCCTTCAGAGGCTCCGGAGAGCGCATTCTCGTGGTGGAAGATGAGGAGATCATAAGGGATTTGTCCGAGGAGGTGCTTTCTCAGAGCGGGTACGCCGCATTTCCCGCGGCGAATGCTCGGGAGGCTTTGGAGCTTTTTGAGAAAGAGGGAGGGAATTTTGATCTGCTTTTCTGCGATGTGGTGCTCCCGGACGGCAGGGGGCCTGAGCTATCGGAGCAGTTTCTGAAACGCAATCCCGGACTCGGGGTTTTGTTTACCAGCGGATATATGGACGAGGAATCGGATTGGCGGGCTATTCGGGAAAGGGGTTATCCATTTCTCCAGAAGCCGTATTCTCCGTCCGACTTCCTCAGAGCGGTGCGCGATGCGCTGAAAAAGCATTAGAAAGAAAGGCGGGAGACTGATGAACAAGATGAAATTGGGGCTGATCGTCGGCGTCCCCGACGATCCGAGAGTGAGTTTCGAGAAGGTGCTCGAGCTGGATATTCCCACCTGTCAGCTTACCTGCACGGCGGAGCGCTTGGTGGACAAGCTGGATCCCAATAAGATCCGAAGGGCGGCCGATGAGTTGGGCATCGAGATCAGCTCGTTTTTTCTGCTCTTCGAGGGGCAGCGCTTTGATCTGAAGGACGGGCCGGCCACGATGGGGCTGGTGGCCGAATCGTTCCGAGAAAAGCGACTGAAGCTGGCCAAGCGGTTCTCCGACATGGTCGTGGAAATGGGCGTGCGCAGTATTACCTCCCACATCGGCTTTATCCCGGACGATCCCCGTGATCCCATCTACATCGGGTTCCTCGACGTGATGAAGGAACTGGCGGAATACTGCGGGAACAACGGGCAGATCTTCTGCTTCGAGACCGGGCAGGAATTGCCTTCCACGTTGAAGCGCACCATCCGCGACGTGGGCACGGGGAATTTGTTCGTTAATCTGGACCCGGCCAACCTCATTCTGTACGGGATGGCAAATCCGCTCGATGCCGTCGAGATTTTCGGGGAATACGTCCGGGGCATGCACGCCAAAGATGGGATCTGGCCCAACCGGGACGAAGTGTTGGGGCACGAGACCGCGCTCGGGGAGGGCAAGGTGAATTTTTCGCTGCTGATTCCCCGTCTGAAGGAGAAGGGATTCGAGGGGCCGATCACCATCGAGCGGGAGATCAGCGGGCCTGAGCAGCGGACGGATATTCTCAAGGCGAAGGCGCTGTTGGAGCCGATGCTGTAATTCTGAAGCAGGGGTCAGGGGGCAGGGGGCAGGAAAGACGGCGGATATCTTGATACGCACTGCGCTATACGACAACCCTATTTGCCTTCTGGGTCTCTGCCCTCTGGGTCTCTGACCTCTGGCCCTCTGCCCTCTGGCCTCTGGGTCTCTGGTCTCTGGCCCTCTGACCTCTGACTTCTGACTTCTGACTTTCCTATGGAAAATAAACCCTGGACCATTCTCCGGATTTTGAATTGGACCGCGGAATACCTCGATCAAAAGGGCATCGAGTCCGGCCGGTTGAACGCCGAACGGATGTTGGGGCATGCATTGGGCAAGCGCCGTCTGGACCTTTACCTTGAATATGATTGCCCGCTTGCTCCCAGCGACCTGACCGCCTATAAGTCGCTGCTTCGGAAACGCACGAGCGGCCTTCCGCTTCAATACGTGTTGGGGGAGACCGAATTTTTTTCGCTCCCTTTCTCGGTGCGTCCTCCGGTGCTGATCCCCCGGCCGGAGACCGAGATGTTGGTGCAGGCCGCGCTCGACCGGTTGCGTGGGATGGAGGGACCGCTTTGGGTGGCGGATATCGGTACGGGCAGCGGAAGCATCTCGGTGGCTCTGACGGCCCATCTCGATGCAGTCACGATGGTTGCGACGGACTGCTCCGAGGAAGCCATCGCCCTGGCCGGGGAGAACGCCCGGCGCAACGGGGTATCGGACCGGATTACTTTTTTGCGCGGAGATCTTTTGAGTCCGCTGGAGTCCCTGAGTTTTGTGAACGGACTCAACGCGATCCTGTCCAATCCCCCTTACGTCCGCACCGACGAGTGGGATGCGCTTCCCCCGGAGATCCGCGATCACGAATCCCGAATGGCCTTGGACGGCGGACCGGATGGACTTCTTTTTTACCGGAGACTGGCGGAAAGCGTGGGCCAATACTTGGCTCCGAATGGATTCCTATCGGTGGAGGTGGGCGACGGACAAGCCGAGGCCGTTCAGGAGATTCTGCGCGGGGAAGGCGGATTGAGTAAAATCGAGATCATCGAAGACTTGAACGGGATCGCACGGGTGGTCGTTGCAAGCCGGTGAGGGGTGATCCCGACTTCAGAATACAGGAGTCAGAATCCAGAATCCAGAATAGCTACTCCTGACTCCTGACTTCTGGATTCTGAATTCTGCCCCATAGACAAACAACTAAATTCTTGAACAAAATTATTTTCATATTTTCACCGCAGAGACGCGGAGCGCGCAGAGCACTTCAAGCCCTTGCCTGAGGGGTTTCTCTGCGTCCTCTGCGCCTCTGCGTTAAAATTGTAGTTTAATTTTGTCCACCTACTTATGGACGGGAATTACTTATGATGTTCATAGATCATGCCAAAATACTCGTCAAGGCCGGCTACGGCGGGAACGGATGTCTGAGCTTCCGAAGGGAGAAGTTCGTTGCCCGGGGAGGCCCCAATGGAGGGGACGGCGGAGATGGGGGGGATGTGGTTTTTCGAGCGGATCAAAACTTGTCCACGCTGATGGATATGCGGTACAAACAGCAGTATAAGGCGAAGCGAGGCCGTCACGGTCAGGGAAAGGACATGCATGGGAGCAATGGGCGGGAGGTCGAGATACGGGTTCCTTTGGGAACGGTGATCAAGGATGCGGAGACCGGGGAAGTGCTCGCGGATTTGACGGCGGACGGTCAGAGGGAGGTGGTGGCCCGGGGCGGTCGGGGCGGACGGGGGAACGCGCATTTTGCCACGCCCACCAACCAGGCGCCGAGGCATTTTGAGGAGGGCACGCCCGGAGAAGAGAAAATGCTCCAGGTTGAACTGAAACTCATCGCCGACGTGGGGCTTGTGGGCTTTCCCAACGCCGGAAAATCCACGTTGCTTTCGCGGTTGTCTTCGGCGCATCCCCGGATCGCCGATTACCCCTTCACCACCCTGAAGCCCGCGCTCGGTATCGTTTCCTTAGGCGACTTCGACAGTTTTGTCATGGCCGATCTTCCCGGATTGATCGAAGGCGCGCACGAGGGCAAGGGGTTGGGATTTCAGTTCCTGCGCCACATCGAGCGCACCCGAGTGCTTCTCTTTTTGATCGAGTGCACCCGTCCGGATCCCGAAGATGACCTGACGGCGCTTCGGGAGGAGTTGAGGCTTTTCAGCCCGAAGCTGATGGAGAAGCCCTGGCTCGTGGCGCTGACCAAGGTGGATATCCTGAACGAAGCGGAGCGGGCGGAGATTTCTTTGAACGATGCGCTGCGCATTTCGGCCGTGGCCGGGATCGGGCTGAAGGAGTTGGTCTTTGCGATCAAGGCGCGGTTGCAGGACGCATCAGAGGCAACCCGCGATTTTAAATCGTGGGATGGTTGATTTCTGCTCAGATAGCCCTTAGCATACCCACATATTGAAGCCGCCTTTGCAAAAGTAAAGGCGGCTTTTTTTTAGCCGAACGATGCTCATTGACAGGTTTTGTATCAAAATCTCATCCTTGTGCGTCTAATAATAAATGAGGATCGTTTCGGATCGTTCGTCTCAGACCAACTCCAATGGAGATAGACGCTATGAAGGGAGCGAACTCAGATTTGACAGAAAGCATCCTGGCGTTTATTGAGACACATTTCCGTAAGGATGTGTATGCGGAGGCTGTCGCCGAACGTTTTGGGATAAGCAGGGGGTATGTGTGTCGCATCGTCAAAAGCAGCACAGGGCTTAGCGTGGTGGAGTTTATTCATCAGAGGCGGATCGAGGAGGCTAAGCGGCTTTTGGGGGAGAGCAAGGATTGCATCTATGAGATCGCCGATCAAGTGGGGTTCAAGTGTCCGTGTTATTTTTCAAAGGTGTTCAAGGAGTTGGAAGGGGTGTCTCCTAAGGAATACCGGAGGCTTCACCTTCTCAGGGATAGGGACGGGGAAACGTAGGGTTTTGAGGTCACAATAGTGCAAGAAGATCACAATAGGACAAGAAGGTCACAATAGGACAAGAAGATCACAAGAATGCAAGATTTAGGACTTGACAAAGCGGATTTGAGGGGTTATATTAATGTTCAGTTTCACGGTTAATCTTCGGTATTCAGATTCGGAATTTGGGTAGCTTGAGGAAAGGAGAAAAAAATGCGGAAGGTTGTTTTTATTTTGGTTGTGTTGGTGGGTTTCGTAATCCTTAGCGGATTTGGACCGAACGGTTCGGTATTTGCGGAAGAAGATGGCGTTGTGGGATTGTGGGTTATCCTCGATCTGGAGAGTTGCCAATACGTATTTACTCTCCATTTTTTGGTAGATGGCTCCTTTGTTTCATATTGCTATGATCGAGATTTTTGTGGAGAAAAGGCGGAAAGGCGAAATATTCGAGAAAAAGGGACCTATGCCGTTTCAGGAGATTCGATCCGTATAACGATTAGCGAATCCGATTTTCCTGAGCGGGTCGGAATTAGTTTTGAACTCACTTTTTCGAGGACAGACTTCTTGATCACCTTCACAAACGCCCCTCAATTGACCTTCGGATATACCGACGAGGATGAAATTACATTAGAGGACGATGCACGAGGGCCATCAAGGATAGTGGGATGGTGGGCGATCTACGATCCAAACGAGATTGAAAATTCGCCACTTTTCGGCATTCGGTTGGATGGATTCGGCTCTTTTTATGCTTATGTGCCCGGCCGAGAAACAGGAACGTATATCGTATCCGGCGACTCGATAACGATCACGATTACGGAATCCGATCTTCCGGATCGGGTCGGTATCCGATTTACCGTGACCTTTTTGGTCAACGAGTATAGTGAGCCTATGATCGTGTTTACTAATGCTCCTATGCTGACTGCTGGCTGGACCCAGGAAGAAACCATCGCCCTGATGCGTGCGTTGACAGCGGTAAGACCAAGCACGTGGGGTAAGATCAAATCATCGTATCGGTAGGTCTTACACATTTTGAGCACTCTTTGGAAAGGGGGAGAACATGAAAAGGTCAACTGCGCATAGGCTGCTGCTTATAGGATCTCTCTGTGCGAGTGTAGTATGCATAGCAGTTCTGGCTGGAAATGCTTTTGCCAGTATTCGGTACTCAGCGGAGTTTTCTGAATCCGATCTGTCTTTCAGCAAAGAGGAGGCATACGACAGTGTCAGATTCCTCGGATGCCTAACCATGAGTGATGCTGGAAATCCTGAGTACTTTGGGAAACCGGACCTACCGGTTAAGCTGGTAAGGCTTATGATACCACAAGGGCATGAAGTAACTTCCATCCATATTGATGTCAAGGAGGCCAAAAAGCTCGATGGGACGTTCAAGCTCTATCCTCAGCAGCCGCCCATTCCGACGCGTGAGCACTATGAGAGGCCGTCCTTTGTTGAGCCTATCCCCAGCGTATACGAGAAGGATGATCCATACCCCTCTGAATTGGTGGAGGTTGAGCACTTGGGAGACTATGCGGGTGCGAACCGAATCGTTACGCTGGCCGTACACCCCTTGCAGTACTATCCCGCCAGCGGCCGTCTGGTCTTTCATTCGCGGATCAGCTTT
Source organism: Candidatus Latescibacterota bacterium (assembly GCA_030613045.1). Lineage (GTDB taxonomy): Bacteria > Latescibacterota > 4484-107 > 4484-107 > 4484-107 > 4484-107. Next base: position 8,145 of record JAUWMS010000019.1, read on the forward strand.
TCTCTCGAAACCACACCTGGAAGACAGAGTACCATTAAACCCGCCTGGAGGCGCCCTGTATCCGCCGAAGTGGTCCAACACGCGCTGCGATCCACCGTTGACAATCCGGAGGACATCGAGACCTTCGGGCATAAGCCAGCTATTCGACCGCATTCCGAGATCGGCGCTGCGCAGAAGCCTTCAAAAACACTGAGCGTCAATTTCTATGAGTATGTGGTAATCACTTCGAGCGCTCTGGAATCCGACTTCTCGGATTTCACCACGTGGATGAGTCGGAAGGGCATCGAGGCGGGCGTCGTTACGACGTCGGATATTTATTCCGATTATACGGGGGACGGAGATGGACTGAATGACAATGCCGGGGAAATCAGAGGATATCTGAAAGACGCCTATAACAACCATGACACGCAATGGGTGCTTCTTGCTGGTGATCACTCCATTGTGCCGGTGAGGTATGGTTGGGGGCTTAACAACACAAGTAACGATTTCTATATATCCCCTACAGACGTATACTATGCCGACCTCACCGGAGATTGGGAGGTTGATGGGGATAGCCGCTACGGCGAACCGCAGGACGACAGCGTGGACGGGTCTAACCTGGAGCTTTACGTAGGAAGACTGCCCTGCGTGAATGGTACCGATATCCAGAATTGGACGGAAAAGCTTCTAAAATACGAGCAGAACCCAGGGAACGGCAGCTACAGCTATTTGACCAAAGCTTTCTGGGTTTCCGCGGATGAGTGTAGAGAGGAACCTGAGACCAGTGACGATCATATGGACGGATTCTCGCATACTAATCCCAAATATAAAGAACAGCCAAGTGCCAGCTCTCCTGATCCCACCGCATATTTAGGAGCGGATGTTGTTGAAGAAATGAGTGACCATTATGGATTCCTTAATTGGCACTGTCACGGTGTACCGAATCATTTCAATACAATGACATCTGAGTTAAACCAACCGCCGTGGTCAAAACGAAGGGGAGTATGGATTACCGATTCAGCGAATAGCGAGGAGTCCAATGATGGTCTGGATAATATGACCAACGAGGACTATTATTCTGTAGTCTATTCCATTTGTTGCCATATAGCGGCCTTTGATGACTACCTAATAGGTCAATATCCCGGACGCTGTATGGCGGAAGGATTTACGGTGTTTGGTAAGAAGGGCGGACCGGCGTTGTTGGGAAATACGCGCATAGGATATGTTGGATCGTCGGCTGTTATACAGCGGAGATTTTACGACTGTGTTTTCGACGACGATGACTATAGAGTAGGGGTAGCAGAGGCCAATTCGAAATCTAGTCCTTGCAGCCATCATTTATGTCTGACGCATAACTTGTTTGGCGATCCTGTCATGCCGCTTTGGACAACTACCCCTTCTACGTTCAACGTAACTATGACGGTGAATGCCAATTCTGTAGCCGTGAATGCCGGAGTAAGCGGTTGCACGATCTGCGCCAGCAGCTACGACTGTTCAAGCTACTATCAGGTGAGAACCAATGTCCAGTCTACCACGTTCAATACCTCAACCAGGCCCCTGTACATTGTGGTAACCAAGCAGGATTACATTCCCTACGTGGCCGTGACCGGGGGCTCGCTTACATGCAATCAAACCTGGTTTGGGGAGTTGCTGGTACATGGGGATGTCAGCGTGCCCAGTGGGAGGACACTGACCATTAAGCCCGACGCCACCGTCAAATTCGCCACCAACGATGGTCAGAGCGGCGGCTCTGACGCAACCAAGTGTGAGCTTATCGTCGAGGGCGCCCTGGACGTCAACGGCACGTCCTCTGACAAAGTCACCTTCACCTCTTCGGCCTCCACCCCTCAGGCGGGAGACTGGTACGGCATAGTCCTCGAGGATGGCTCCTCTGTTGACATAGATCACGCCACCATAGCCTATGCTAAATATGGTATTAGAAACGGGGAAATACTTTACTCAAACGATCTGACGGTCAATAATTCTACCATCAGAAACTGTTCACACGATGGTTTAAGGTTGGAGTACTGGCCCGGCACGGCCACGCTCGAAAATACCACCATCAAAGATAACGGTTCTAAGGGGATCTATGCTTCGTCTGGTGGAACGCTCTCTTTGAACGCAGACAGCTTGATCAACAACGGGAGCTACCATGCCTACTTGAGTAGTTGTGCCCTACAGGCCAATAACTGTGTTTTTATGGACAACGACGGTATGGCTGAGCATGGCATTCGAGCGTATAATGTTTCGGGGGCAGTGCAGAATACCAGCGAATTCTCGGATAATTTTGTTCACGTTTACGTACAGTCAAACAATGGCGGAATGACTCTGAGTGACACCAACTTTGATCTGGGTGCGTATCACATTTATAATAGTTCCGCAGATACCGTCGAGGCTGAAGATAACTACTGGGGAACAACCAATCCCGCTACTATTGCAGGCAAGATGTATGGCCCAGTGGATTGGAATCCATTTGAACAGAGCCCGGTGGGCAAACCGATCCTCACTTCCGGGTGGGATCCGCTTCCGGCATCTTTCGATCTGATGCAAAACTTCCCCAATCCGTTTAACCCTGTAACGGTAATTCGTTATCAAATTCCCCGGCGTTCAGTGAAGGATCAGGCCAAACAAGAGCGGGTGGCGCTGGAAATCTACAACCTGCTCGGCCAGCGCGTAAGGAGATTAGTGGAGAGAACGGCAATGCCCGGCCGCTACACGGTAACCTGGGACAGCAGGGACGAGGAAGGCCGCGCGTTGGCAAGTGGCCTCTATTTTTGCCGAATGCAGGTGGGCAGTTTTGTCAGGACAACTAAAATGTTGCTCCTGCGGTGATTCAACTCAAACAAAAAGGAGGCTTTCGATGAGATGGATAGCAACGTCCTTTCTGGTGATCTTAGCCCTTCTGATCTTTCAGGGCAGTGGTTCTGCTGAGCAGCTGCAGATTGAGAGCGTAACGACGGAGCTCGTGTTCTTGAAGGGCGGGGAAAAACTGTTGGTGGTAAAGCCTGATATAGGGCAACTGCCCAGGGATGCGGTGGTGTTAGGGGCCGAGTTGAGGGTTCCAACATCCATGATTTGCTTAAAGCCGGTCAAGTTTGCGGCCTCGGTCCACCGACTGACCCAGGCCGATAGTTTCGATTCAGCACCGTTTTCCGATGAGGAGATGCCCTCGGCGGTCGTGAATCCTGTTGGTGGTGGCTATGTCAGTTTTTTTGTGGAGGATGCGCTCAGGGCCTGGCTGAAGGACAAGCCAAACTTGGGTTTGGGGATAAAGGTGCGGTTTATTGCGCCGGATTATTTCCCATTCAAGGCGAGCAACCACGCCGGTGAACTTACAAAGCCCAAGCTGATTGTGGACTACGTGGTTCCGTCGAAGGCGCAATAGGTTCATTTAGCCCATAGTAAAGCCGTCTTTGCTTTTGCAGAGGCGGCTTTTTTTGTCCGAATGATTTTCATTATCAGCGCGTCCATGATGGTGAAAGAACGGCGGAAGCAGGGGCACGGCATGCTGTGTCCCTACTGTGCCCAGATTTGGCAACCTGCGGGAGGTTGTTCGCCTCCCATTCACTTCCCACACCTCGTTCGATGTTGGATTTTCGCGACATGTTGTCGAATTTTTTCGCCATGCGCCTATCTCCAATGGAGTCATTGAGTTCAAGGCGACAAGCGCCCAATTTTGAAAATCGTGTCGAATTTTTTCGACATGTCCACCCCAGTGCTTCCTTACCACGTTTTCCTCCCTCTTCCTGTTTCCTCTTGCTACGTAATCCCTTATACGTATTGAAATTTTTCTGTTCTATCTTCGCCCCATGGCACGCTTTTTGCGTTAGGGTATAGGGAAAAGCAAGGCGCCTGGGAGATGGGTGGAATCGAATCTCCCCCCCTGCGTTCGACGGGGCTTTCGAGATGCCCATGATCTTTCAAAGAGCGGAGCGAAGAAGCGATGAATGGAGCGGATACGGATTTGACAGGGAGCATCCTGGCGTTTGTCGAGGCGCATTTCCGCGAGGAGATCTATGCGGAGGCTGTCGCCGAACGTTTTGGGATAAGCAGGGAGTACGTGTGTCGCATCGTCAGAAGCAGCACGGGGCTTACCGTGGTGGAATTTCTTCATCGGATGCGGATCGAGCAGGCCAAGAGGCTTTTGCGGGACAGCAAGGATTGCATCTAAAGGATTGCATCTATCTGATCTCCGATCAAGTGGGATTCAAGTGTCCGTGTCACTTTTCGAGGGTGTTCAAGGAGTTGGAAGGGAGGTCTCCTAAGGAATATCGGAGGCTTCACCTTCTCAGGGATAGAGAGGGAGAAATATAAAGTTTTGAGATCACAATGAGACAAGAAGGTCACAATGGGATAAGAAGATCACAAGAAGGCAAGATTTAGGACTTGACAAAGCGGGTTTGAGGGATTACATTTATGTTCAATTTCACGGTTGATATTCAGTATTCGGATTTTGGATTTGAATATTTTCCGGGTTTGAATAGCAGAGGCTTATTTCTCAAGGCTTCGTTGTGGTTTCAGCCCCGATCATGGATACCCTATCAACCAGCTATTTTTTGAGTTAAGGCAGAT
>JAUWMS010000459.1 GCA_030613045.1 Candidatus Latescibacterota bacterium
TTCTGCCTATATTTACTGTTTCGCGATGGCGGCGTTTTTTTTGGATCCCCCAACAATTTTTGCTCCAAGTAGCCACTTGCAAGAGTCATAAAGCGGCAGTCGTTGGGCAGAGGTTAGGAACGGTAACCATAAGTCCAGCCGTTCCTGTCTGACTCGGTCTGACTTAGATGACCGTAAAGATGAACGGACAGGAATGTCTGTTTTACCAAGCTCTTGCAATCGTATTTTTGCAAGAGGCTCATAGGAGAACCCAATTATGTTCGATTTCGCCCACTTTTACAACGGCATCGTTGGCCTTGTGGATGGCATGCTCGGTCTCTATATGTGGGTTATCATCATCCGGGCCTTTGTATCGTGGATTCAACCCGATCCCTACAATCCCATTGTGCAGTTTTTGTACCGCGTCACCGATCCCTTTCTGAACAGGATTCGAAGGTTTTTGCCTCAGTCCCTGTGGAGCACCGGGATGGACTTTTCTCCGTTGGCCGGCATTTTGCTGATCGTCGTGGTGCGACTTTTCATCACGTCCATCCGATTGTAATTGCACTTGCAACGCCACTACCACGGAAATTCACGGAAATCCGGAATCCTCCGTGGTGAGGTGTTTTGCTTTGTCCACTGAGGAGGCGACCCTATGAACATCACCGCGTTGGACATCCGAAAACAGGAATTCAGGAAAGCACTCCGGGGATTCGATTCGGAGGAGGTGGAGGTCTTTCTCGAAACCGTGGCCGATGCCTTCGAGGTCTCAACCAAAGAAAATGCGGCGTTCCGGGAACGAATTCGAAGTCTCGAGGATTCGCTGGCCCAGTACACCAAGTTGGAACAAACCCTTCAGGATACGCTGGTCACCGCGCAGCAGGTCACCGATTCGACGCGGGAAAATGCCCGTAGGGAAGCCGATCTCATCGTCAAGGAGGCGCGCGTGGCCGCCGACGAGGAGATCGAGGCCGCGCGCCGAAAGCTTGTGCAGATCAAGCGGGACATCATAGATATGAGAAATTACAAAGAAACGTTTATCGCCCGGCTTCGGGGGATGTGCCGATCCCACGTAGAACTTCTCCAGGCCTTCGAACAAGAGGACGATGAGGCGCCCATCCGGTTGGAGGGGTTGAAGCCTGAAGAAAATGAGCAATCTTCAATGAGTGACGAATAATACGCCAGTTAGCCGATCCAACTTTCCGGAGGGGTGGAAGGACAGCGCCCATTGTTCAGGAAAATAGAAGGGACTGCATCTATGACAGAACTCCGAACGCAGATCGAAGAGGCCGTAACGTGCGTACGATCCCACACCAAACTTTCTCCGAAAATCGGAATCATTCTGGGAACAGGTCTTGGAGGACTCGCAGATAAAATGGAGCAGCCCGTCGGGATTCCCTACGAGGACATCCCGCATTGCCCCGTCTCTACCGTGGCCACGCACGCCGGGAAGCTCATCCTCGGTCGTCTCGGAGGCAAAGAGGTCGTGGTGATGCAGGGACGCTTTCACACCTACGAAGGCTACTCCATGAAGCAGATCACCTTTCCCATTCGTGTGATGAGGGATCTGGGAGTGAAGCGTCTCATCGTTTCCTGTATTTCGGGGGGGATGAATCCAAATTTTTCCGCGGGCGATCTCGTCCTCCTTAGCGATCACATCAACCTGCTCGGAGACAATCCCCTCATCGGTCCCAATGACGACGACCTCGGCCCTCGGTTTCCGGACATGTCCGAACCCTATCATCGCAAGCTGATTCGACTGACCGAAGCGGTGGCGATCGAGGAGAAGATTAAGGTGCAAAAGGGCGTATACGTAGCCGTCGCCGGCCCGAATCTGGAGACCGCCGCCGAATACCGCTTTCTGCGTCTCATCGGGGCGGATATGGTCGGGATGTCCACCGTGCCCGAAGTAATCGCGGCCATCCACGCCGGCATGAAGGTATTGGGCATCTCCGTGATTTCCGACCTCTGCCTCCCGGATGCGCTCCAGCCTGTTGCTCTCTCCGATCTGCTGCGGGCTGTCGGAGCCGCCGAACCCGAGCTTGTCCGGCTGATCCGGCGAGTGGTGGAACGGATGTAGTTTTTTTTACCGCAGAGCACGCGGAGGGCGCAGAGAAAACCTTCCGATTTCAAGCCGATTACATTTTGAAAAATTAAGAGCGCCGGACACGTTTAGCTCTGATATGTAGTGAATTTATGGGAGTTAAGGAAGGAGTAAATTATGAGAACAGAAGTTGGACACGTTGTGAGGAAGACCTTCTTGCTTAATCCAAAAAAGCTTGAGCGGCTTCGTAAGCTTTTTGAGGCAGATAATGATTCTGAGGCCATCCGCCAAGCTATTGATGAGACGTTGGCGTATAGAGAATCGTTAAAGGCAGCGCGCCGCATTCAGAGGAGAGAAACCTTCGCGAGACTATGACAAAGGAGTGGGTTTGGCAAATCTTCAATTATTCGACAGTTCCGTTATGATACCATGGCTGCGGAACGGAAGATATGATGCTTCGGTCACAGCCGCTTTTGAGTCCCGACGATTTCTTCTTTGCACGGTGGTTTGGATGGAACTTTATGCTGGCACCCGCAGTCGGGCGGATAAGAGAAACATAGATGAGATGGTCAGAGCACTTTCCGCTGTGCATCGTATGGTCTCTCCGGAACCAGGGGATTTTTATACAGCCGGACAGATGGTTTCTTACTATGGTCGCCAACACGGTGTCCTTAAAATTCGAGATCACACGAACGATATATTGATAGCCTCGTGTGCTTCCCGGGCAGATGCGGAACTGATCACGATCAATCGTGAGGACATGGAACGTTGGCAGCGGGTTCTCCGACGAATGCGGAGACGGCTTCAGGTTACGGTGATAGAGGGAGGAACTTGAAGGTTGGTGGGTGATCTATTCCATCTTATGCCCCGAGTTTTGCAGCGTAGGTCGAGAGGGGATAAATTCCTACGTTCCCAGTGAATACTTCCTCCGTGTTCCCCTGCTGTGTCCGATGCTCTAAACCACAACCCACAAAAAAGTGAGGAAATTAGGATAATTTTTGCGGGGCGTGGAGGCATTCGAGCAGGATGTTAAGCCTTAGTTTGAAGGAGGTTTGTGATGAACCGTTCTCATTTTATAGTCCTGTCATTGCTACTGGTTCTCATATTCGGGGGATATGCCGGGAGCAAAGGCGAAGACACCAGTCCTTGTCCGAAGAGAGTTACGACGCTTC
>JAUWMS010000297.1 GCA_030613045.1 Candidatus Latescibacterota bacterium
TATCCGACCGTCCTCTTTGCTCAATTTGGGCGCGCTCGAAGCCCCCTCCGAAGGCTGAATCCTGGGCTGGGCACAGCCTGCTGCCATCAGTTCCACGCTCTCCGACAAAAGATCGGCTCCGATCTTCTTGAGTCGATCGTACAGTTCGCCTGCCGTCTCCTCCGCGCCGATGGGCGCGACACGCTGGAGAAGCATATCTCCGCAGTCCACGTCGCAACTGATGCAGAACGTGGTCACCCCGCTCTCGCGTTCTCCCCGAATGATCGCCCACTGGATCGGAGCCGCGCCCCGGTATTTTGGGAGCAGGGAAGGATGCACGTTGATGGCTCCGAATTTTGCGATCTCCAAGACCTCCGGAGGCAAAATGCGGAAAGCCACCACCGCGAAGAGATCCGGTTTCAGGTCCCTCAAGGGTTCGAGGAAGGCGCGATCCTTCAGACGCGCTGGCGTCCACACCGGAAGTCCGTGTGCGAGCGCAAGTCGCTTGATCGGCGTTGGAGCGCACTTTTGGCCTCTCCCTCTCGGCCGATCCGGCTGGGTTACCACGCCCGCCACCTCGTGAGCGCTCTCCAATAGCCGCTCCAAACTCGGCACCGCGAAGTCGGGCGTTCCCATGAAAATGATGCGCAAAGCTTTCTCCCTTAAAAGCAGGAGAAGGTAAAGGTAAAGAAAAAGGCAGATTTTCTTTACCTCTACCTCTACCTTTACCTTTACCTTTACCTGAAGTTCTTGGCCAGCTTCCTGAGCTTGCCTTGCAGCATCCGCCGTTTGAGCGGGCTGAGGCGATCCACGAAAAGCCGGCCTTGGAGGTGATCCACTTCATGAAGGATTACACGGGCCAACAAATCCCGGCACTCCAATTCGCGTTCCTGTCCCTCAATGTCGTGAAAATGCACACCGATCTGTGCCTCGCGGGTCACATCGCCGTGGATGTCGGGGATACTCAGACAGCCTTCCTCCCTGCTTTGCTCCCCTTCCTTTCCGAGAATGCGGGGATTGATCAGGGCAATGGCCTTGTCCGGCTCCTCTCCGAGCGACAGATCCACCACCATCAGGGAAAGCGATTCCCCCACCTGCGGAGCCGCCAGTCCGATGCCCTTTCCATAAACCATCGTCTCCGCCATATCCCGGAGGAAGGTCCGGAGTTCGTGATTGATCCGCTCCACCGGCTTTGCCTCCTGGCGCAGCACCGGATCGCCGTACGTGTGTATGGGAAGAACCGACATCGAAACCTCTATTCCTTAATAAGCGTTCAGGGATCAGCAGTCAGCCAAGTTGCCCCATGTCCCGGTCTGACGAGCGGCACGCGGGGAGGAAAGCTGACGGCTGACGGCTGAACGCTTTCTATTCCTTGACCCGCGCCACCGTTCCCCTCGACAGCTCGATCTTGACGTTATCCGCGATCTTCACGATGAGCGTCTTCTCCCGCTCCTTGACGCCCACGATGGTTCCATGAATGCCCCCGTTTGTGACGACGTCGTCGCCCTTCTTCAGGGAGTCTATCATCCGCTGCTGGTCCTTCTGCTTCTTCTGCTGGGGGCGGATGATCAGCATATACATAATCACGAAAATCAACGCCAGCGGCATCAGTGAGGTGATCAGACTTCCACCCCCTCCATCTCCTCCTCCTGCCGGAGCCATGGCAAACGCCTCTCCGATCCAGCTCATATTCTGCCCTCCTCGTGCTCTGGTGATTGGTGATTGGTGATTGGTGATTGGTGAAACAAACCCTATAAGTATACCAAAAGTCCCCGCAGGAATCAAGGAGAAAATACGTCCCAACCAGGCATCTCCGAAACTATTTCGGTCAGATAGGGCGGCGTGACAGTCAGAAGACTATGGGAACATTGAGTTCGATGCTGTCAGGCTGCAACCTCAGCAAGTCGTCTTATGGTACGAATTCCGAACGTCCGCCTCGATCTATTTCTCATCCCGGGGAACCCACGCGCGTTCCAATCCGCAATGAAAGCGGGGGAGAAAAAAGCTTGACTTTCAGAGCGATAGTACGTATCTTTGACACCTAATTTTCCCCTTAAGACGTGTCGGGGCGTGGCGCAGTTCGGTAGCGCACCAGCATGGGGGGCTGGGGGTCGCTGGTTCAAATCCAGTCGCCCCGACCAAAGTAACGACCACCTCTAAATGCTTGATTCTTTCCCGATGCCTCTAACGGTTCTTATCCCGGCCTATAATGCGGCGGCTTCTCTGCCCGGTGTGATTGGCGGCGTTCAGCCCTATGTGCCTCCGCAGGATGTGTTGGTGGTGGACGACGGGTCGAGCGATGGGACGCGGGCGGCGGCGGAGCGGGCGGGCGTGCACGTGGTGAGTCATCCGGTCAATCGAGGGAAAGGGGCTGCGCTCAAGACGGGATTTTCCTGGGCACTGGATCGTGGGTACGAGGCGGTGATCACCATGGATGCGGACGGACAACACGATCCGGAGTCGGTGCCGGACTTCATTCGCAAGTGGAAAGAAAGCGGGGCGGATCTCGTCGTAGGCTCCCGGATGGCGGACCGGCGAGGGATGCCTTTAGAGCGAGTGTGTTCCAATACATTGACCTCGTGGGTGATCTCGCGCCGGGCGGGGCAGCGGATCGAGGACAGTCAGTCGGGGTATCGGCTGATCGCAGCGGAGGTGCTCCGGCGGGTCTCGTTGGAGACGGATGGCTATGAGATGGAGTCGGAGCTTTTGATCAAGGCCGCGCGGTCGGGGTTTCAGGTTACTTCCGTGCCGATCCGAACGGTGTATGCGGACGAGACAAGTTTCATCCATCCGCTCCGGGATACGGGGCGGTTTATTGCGTTGGTATGGAGGAGTTTTTCCTGGGCGTGAAGGAGCGACCTTACATTCTTCTGACGAACGACGATGGGATCAACGCTCAGGGGTTGGCGGCATTGAGAAAGGCTTTCGAGGCCTTTGGAGACGTGATGGTCGCGGCTCCGGATCGGGAGTGCAGCGCGGCGGGGCATGCGATTACGTTGCGCAAACCGCTCCGGGTGCATCAGATAGACAAAACGATCTTTGAAATAGAGGGAACCCCGACGGATTGTGTCCTGATCTCGATATGCTCCTTAATGGATCGGAGGCCGGATCTGGTGGTCTCCGGGATCAATCACGGCCCGAATCTCGGGGATGATGTAACCTATTCGGGAACGGTCGGAGCGGCGATGGAAGGCGCGCTCTGGGGCATCCCGTCTGTGGCGATCTCGGTGGTTGGTCTGGAGCGTGTGTCGCTGTGTGTTGCGGCGCAGATTGGCGTGCGTTTAACAAAACAAATTTTGCAGCAAAAAGTTCCGCGGAAACCCTTGCTGAATGTGAATGTTCCCGATCTTCCGGAGGATCGCATTCGGGGTGTTCGGGTCACCAAACTTGGACGGAGAGGTCGCTTCGCAGAGGAGTTGGTGACTCGGAAAGTGGATGCTCAGGGAGCGGTGCGTTATTGGATCGGGGGAGAAGAACCCACGTGGATCGGGGACGCTCAGACGGATACTGCGGCGATAGAGGAGGGATACGTATCCGTCACGCCGCTTCGTCTGGATTGGACGGACGATGAGACGATGGCGGACTTGGATGTCTGGGAGGACCTCACACTTTGACGGAACAACTCGTCGGCTATCTGAGCCATTTTCCGAAGGATCTGGCCACGGTTTTGATCGCCATGCTTCCCATTGCCGAGTTGAGGGGGGCGATCCCGTGGGCGCTGGCGAGTCCGCCCATGGGCGGAGGATTGGGATGGCAGGAGGCATACATCTATGCGGTAATCGGGAATTTTCTGCCGGTGATTCCGCTGTTGTTGTTGTTGGAGCCGCTGTCGTCGAGGTTGCGAAAGTTTAAGATTTTTGATCGCTTTTTCATTTGGTTGTTCGCCCGCACCCGAAGGCGGGGCAAGCTTATCGAGCGGTACGAGGCGTTGGGCTTGATTTTGTTCGTGGGGATCCCGCTGCCGGTGACGGGTGCGTGGACGGGAAGTGTAGCGGCTTTTCTCTTCGGGGTTCATCTGAAATGGGCGCTTCCAGCGATTTTTGCGGGGATTCTGTTGGCCGGTGTGGTGGTGACGCTCGCTTCGCTGGGGGTGATTGGCTTCTTGGACATTTTTCTGTAAAAGGAAGAGAAGATGGGACGCATTGTTTCTAATGTTACCGTAGTGAATGCCCTGGATGAAAAGATGGTCATTCGTTGTGATGCTTTAGTAGATACCGGGGCGTCCTATTTGACGTTACCGTTGGCATGGAAAGATCGTTTAGGAAATTTTGAAAATGAGGCGGAAATTGAATGTCAAACAGCTACTCAGGAACTAGTGAAAGGGATTGTTGCGGGGCCGGTGCAGATTTCTATTGAAGGCTTTAGAAGCATTTTTAATGAAGTGCTTTTCCTAAGCATGCATCCGCAAGATGGTGCTTATGAACCTCTTATAGGTTATATTATACTGGAGCAATGCGGTGCGGCAGTGGATATGTTAGGTCATAGATTGGTTCCCGTCAAATACATGGACTTAAAATAAAGCACCTGACAACCCGCGGGAGCCGGTCGTTGCTCCACTGTGCTCCTTAGCGGCCGCAGAACTCACAAGTTAGGTAACGTGGTCGAAACGTGCTGCCCTCTTAGCATTCTGCTAAAATTTCCCAGTGTAATCGTCTTGAACCAGATTTTGGATGGCCATGTTGGAAAATACGT
>JAUWMS010000211.1 GCA_030613045.1 Candidatus Latescibacterota bacterium
CCTGAAGCGCCAGGAGCAATACGCCCATGCCGTTCGGCGTGAAGAGCACCGGCATGTTTCCGGAAGTGATCTTTGCCATTCGCTCCGCCCATCGGAACCACTGGATCGTCTTTTTCAGGATTTTCAGATGATCCACCACCGCGCGCTTTCGCCATCCGAAGCCGTCCCCGGCCCAGAGAATATCCGTTCCCCTGATACGATTTCCGTAGAGGCTCACCGAGAAGTGCGTTCCTTCCCCGGAAAAGGAAAGCCCGCTCGAATTGGCGAACTCCGACCGGCCGACAGATTTGCCTACGGTCGCGTGGGATACGATGTCCGGAGCATAAATTTTGAGTCCATCCACTATCTCCTGCCCGATGGCCACCATTTCCGCTTGGGTCACCGGAACCACGGCCTTGTCGTACGTTTGCACCTCCTGCACGTCCCCAGGACCCGGAAACCGAAAGGACACGGGTTTGCCGAATTGCGCCGCCTCCACGGCCCGCTGTATCAGCCCCTCTGCGTCCTCCGCGTCCGTTGAATGCGATTCGCCTAATTTTCCATCCACGATCACCCGCAGGCCCATGTTCGTGGATTGATTCGTCTTGATGGACTTCAACCGTCCGCTCTCGAACGAAACCGGCATGGATTCGCCGTAGAAGATCGAGGCTTCCGCCGCCTGAGCCTGTCTCGTGGCTTGTTCTACAATCTGTTCCGCTGTCATTGCCCTCCTCCAATCGTCACGTTCCGGATCCGGATGTGGGGACTTCCGAGTCCCACCGGCAGTCCGTTTTGTCCGCCCTTTCCGCAGCCTCCTCCGGATTTGGACCAACCGACCTCCCGTTCAATCATATCTATGTGCTTCAACGTATCGAACACATTGCCCGTGAGCACCACGTCCCGAACCAGCTCCGCGATCCGTCCGTCCCGGATCATATATCCGTAGCCCGCGCTGAACGTGAACATCTCCATCATCGTCTGCCCACCGATCATATCCAACGCATACACGCCGAGCTTGATGTCCCGGATCATCTCCTCAAACGTGGCGTCGCCTCCGTCGATATACGTATTCGTCATCCGCACGATAGGCTCATCCGAATACCTCAGCGCGCGGGCGTTTCCGGTGGGCTGCTCCCCCATCTTTGCGGCGGTCTCCCGCGAGTGCAGCCGTCCCACCAAGATGCCCTCTTTGATCAGATAATTCCTGCGCGTCTTTGTGCCTTCGTCATCGTATTTGTGCGTGCCTCTCAGTCCCGGAATGGAGCCGTCGTCGAGGATGTTCAGCCACTTCGGCCCGAAGCGCTTGCCCAACACCATCAACTCCTTCATCCGCTCGTTCTCATACACGAAGTCCGCCTCGCTCAGATGCCCGAACGCCTCGTGCGCGAACACGCCGGCCAGGTTCGGATCGAGCACCACCGTGTACGTGCCGCCCTGCACCGGCTGTGCGCTCAACAGATCCACCGCTCGTTTGGCCACGAGGGACGCCTTCTCCTCGATCCCCCGAACGAGCGAAAAGCCCCCGGTGGTCCCGGCCACGCTTTCGCGGGTGCGCTGCACATTGTCCCCATCCCGCGCGATAGCCGAAAGCCCCACGCCGAGATCCGGTCGCTCCTCCGAGATGTACGCGCCCTCCGAATTGGCGAAGTGCACGCGCCGGAACACGTCGTGATATCCCACGTTCGTGGTCTGAATCTGCTCGTGATGGCTCAGAATAATCCGATTATACGCCTCCACCACAGCCTTCTTCTCAGCCAGCGGAACTTCGCGGAAATCCTCCTCCAAATCCACGGTGACCGTATCCACGACAGGCTGAACCTCTGCCCATTGAGTTTGCTCCTTTCCCACCCATCGCGCGGACTCCGCAGCCTCCGAAACCTTTCCTTTTAGATCACTCAGATCGTTGAACGTAGCCACGCCCCATCCCCCCTTCACCAGTGCCCGCACGATGCCTCCAACAGACGCGGACGATCCGATGCCGTCCAACTCCTCGCCCCGGAAATTCAGCCCGGAGATCACCATCTCCTCGATGCGAATTTCCGTGTACTCCGCACGGCTTTTCTTCAAAGCTTGTTCCAATCGTTCTCTCAAAGTGATCCTCCTTTTTTGTGCTCGATGTACCGCAGAGACGCAGAGGGCGCAGAGATATCCCTATGGGTTTTCCGCTTAATTGGACACCGAATCCAGTGGCGCGTCGGGTGTGCGTTTTTACGGAGGAGCGTGGGAAGAGGTGCAATCCTTCCGTTGCTCATAATCCCAGACAGTGCCGAACAGTTTGCTCAATTTTTTCTAATGCCCGACCTGAAACCGTTCCGGCTGGCTTGTCGGGAAAACGCTCGGGGTCTAAGGAACGAATTTGAAAGCACAGGAAAACCGTCTCTATCGGCAGACCGCTGTCTTCCGGCGATATACGGACATTGGTCGGATAATCACGAGAAATATGTTCGCCCTTTGTCCCAACAAGCACCGTGACCACAAGAGGGAGCTTGTTAATGGCATCTACGGATAAAACTAAAGCCGGACGCTGCCCTGCTTGCTCTCGTCCCTTCACGGGATTCAAATTGACAAAATAGATTTCTCCTCGATGAATGGCCATCAGTTGCTCTCCAGTCCATCCGATTCCGTCACGGCAAACTCCCGATCAATTTTCTGTAACTCGGTTCGGATCTCAGAATCCATTGCCATCGCGGAAAGTTGACTTTCAAAAACGGACTGCTCAACGGGTTCATTTTTCATTGAGTCTTCCCGCAAGCGATGGGCAAGTTGCTCAATCAACCATAATTGATTTTCGCGAGACAAACGGTCGATCGTTTTTTCGACCTGACTCAAGGCTGGTGAAAACATCGTCTTCCTCCATATTTTGATTTATTTTCCCTTCTCCGTCCGGAGCATTTCATTGGGGTGACGCAGACGGTTTATTCTTGTTTCCACCCTCCGGACGCCCACGTTCCGCGTAAATGCCCGCGCGAAGTTCGGGCAACGTTTCATCTTTTGCCAGCGCCCCAGCTTGTTGAAGCAGGATCGCCCGGCTATCGTAGCTCCGCAGCCAGTCGTCAACCGCGACTTTGAGAAAACGCCAGTTGGCGTCAATGCGTCTGCCCGGAATCCGGTTATGGGCGGCCTGCCGCTCAATCGTCTCTTTGGGCAACCGCAGGTAATGCGCTACTTCGTCCAGTGTAAGGACATCCGTGTTCATCATGGTTTGGCTCATGTCCGCTGCCTTCTCTCGTCATTTGATCATCTATGATGTCTTGTGGCTGGTTCTCACTCCGTTGTTGTTTCACAGCTCCGATGCACCATTCTCCCGTGGGATCATCTTCTTCACGACCTTCCCATCTTCATAGATCACAAGCGGCGTGCCGGTTTGCTGTGCGATCTTGCGCGCCTGTTTTGCCGCGCGGAGGAGGGCTTTTCCAGCCTGCGCGATGTCCGCGTCTCGAACGTCATCCTGTTTCTTATTCATCTATTTACTCCCCTATCAATCAAGACCGGCGTCTCATCTGAGTTGTCGTATAAGGCCCAGATGTCAACCATCCGCCGGTACACGTCCTGAAAATTTCTCCATCCTTTATGGTATCGCCGCCGGATCACGCTTTCGGGCACATGGTGACCGCCCTGCGCCACACGGACAGCCACGCGGTCAACAGCAATCTGAACATCCGATACGTGCAGAAAAAGCAGTTTGACCCGGTATCCAATTTTTTGCCATTTCGGAATCATCCGGGCAACCAGACGTCCACTCAGCGTGGTCTCGAATGCAAAGCTCTCAAGACGCCGAACGTGCGCGGCGATCTCCTCCAGCATCAGTCTGCCGGCCCGCATCGCAGAGGCTTCCGGGGAAAACGGAGAAAGCCCTTCGGCAATCAGGTCCGCATTGACAAACACCGGACATCCGGCCTCTTGAGGGAGAAATTCACGGGCAAACGTGGTCTTTCCCGCACCGTTGGGGCCCGCGATTAGGATGATTTTTCGTTCCTCCGTCATCTCAGCTTCTCCAAATCCTTTTGCGTTCCTAAAGGAACGAGATGGAACGTCCTGAAAATTTCTCCATCCTTTATGGCACCGCCGCTGATTCAGGGCAAATATATATTAAAATGGAACAAATCGCAATACAAAAAAAGCCGCCTCTGCAAAAGCAAAGACGGCTTAAAGTCCAAAAGGTATAGCGCGGATTGTCACTTTGAGGTTTCAGGGAGAAGCGGGAGAAAGCGCGCCTTGACCTGCCCCCAACTCGATGGAGCCACGGAACTGGACCCAATGGGCAACTCCAGCGCAAACAGCACATCATGCACGGTCGCGAGAAGCCGCTTGGGAGAGGTCAGTTGGAACGCCACCGACTGGGCCGTGTATTCCCCGTAAAGGCCCATGGGAAACTCAAGAAATGTCCAGGTTCTCCCGCCATTCTCGGTAAGATAGACCCCTTCATGGGCTGCGGCAGCGATCCGATTGGGATCCTCAGGGTCCACAGCCAGCCCTTCGGAGATGGACCGGGGCTCGTAGCTTTGCAAGATACTTTCCCACGAATCGCCCTGATCCCGGCTGCGGTACACCACTCCTCGCGGACACACCGTTCCTCCCGGACAATACCCCTTGGGGCCACCCACGAGATAGAGGACCTGCGGGTTCTGAGGCTCAGCCACGAGCGTTCTTACATAGTGCTCGGGTTCCGGGACCAGACGTTGCCATGTCTGTCCCTCGTCGAAGCTTCGATAAAGGCTTGCAGGGTCCATCGGATCGTTGATGTAGATTGTGGAGGGAGCCGCTGGAGGCACCACGATCAGAGAGATCTCAGTGTCCCAAGGAACGTTTTCCGGAGGGGTGTGATGGAGCCGAAGCCAGGTAACTCCCCGGTCGTCGCTGCGAAACAGGTCGCCTTTCGATGTGCCCACGTAGAGGGTCCGAGGCTGGCTCGGATGAACCAGCACTGAGGAAGGAACCCCTCCGTCAAAGGTGGTACGTTCGCCCAAAACCTCCTGATTCGGACCACCACTCCACGTGATGCGCACCAGTTGTTTGCTGGTATCCTGAAAGTCCCTCTGAGTAATCATATAAACGCTCAACGGGTCGGATGGGTCAGGCGAAAATTCCCAGGACACCCCCCCCCACCTCCCAAACTCTCCCCACGTCTGGCCGCCATCGAAGCTAACCGTGCTGTCCCACGTGAGATACAGGACGTTGGGATCCGCGGGATGCACCACTATTGCGAGAAGCCCCCCCAACCCACTTGGTATGCTTTTCAAGTACAACCAGTAGGCCGGCGCAGCCGTGGTCATTTCTGTCATAAGCAGCACTACGAGAAAGACAAGGATGCGCATAGCCCCCCCCTTCGGCCAAAAAGTGATTTTCAACCTCCCGCAGGTTCCGCCGTGCAACCCGCGGGAGGTTGTTCATCGTCAGAATTCGGAAAGCATGAGCACCCTGACATCCCCTTGGGGGAGAGTGAACGAATAGGTTGTCCCTATTCCTTTGGCCTCTCCATCCAGAGTGATATAACAACTGGAGTTGAAGTCGGCTGTCACCTGTTTATCGCCCCCGGTGCGCGGATCCCGGTTACAGATCACATAACTCTCGTGTCCCTGGGGTCCCAAAGATCGGCAGATCTCCCCCCGGGTCAAGCACTCCTGAGGAGTCCCGGCAGTGCCCGACTGCGACCCCCAGGGGAAGGTTTCGCGTTGCCAAGCCCCTC
>JAUWMS010000357.1 GCA_030613045.1 Candidatus Latescibacterota bacterium
CCGAAATCGCTTGAAGTAACGGAGGGTTACCTGTTCAATCATTTTCCGCCCTTTTCTTTGTAATTTGGTACTCCCAACGGCACCGTCCTCACGACCGCTCAACCTCCCGGATCACCGCCGCCACTAAAGCCTCCACATCCAACCCATACATCTTATAGAGCGCATCCGGCGTGCCAGAAACGCCATACTCGCTGATCCCCATCCTCCGAAATCGCGTCCGAAGTTCCTGCTCGGCGATCACCCCGGCCACGACGCTCCCGAGTCCGGTGAGGATGTTGTGATCCTCATACGTGATCACCACACCCGTGCTCGCCGCCTCCCGGATCGCCTCGACGTCGGGGGCGCTCAGACAGGGAAAATTCAGCACCTTCACGGAAAATCCCCGTTCGGCCAGCCGCTCCGAAGCCTCAAGGGCCCGATAGAGCATCCCCCCCATCGAGATCACCGCCGCATCCTTTCCATCCCGAACACAGTCCGCCTTTCCATAGCGAAACGTGTAGTCTCCGCCGAAAAAGGGCTTCCCTTCCTCGTTCGTGATCACCGGCAGCTTGGAGCGCCCCATCCCGATAAAGAAATTCCCCGGCTCACCGGCCGCGTACCGGATCGCCCGATCGGTCTGATTGGGATCCGCCGGCATAATGATCCGGTATCCATAGAGATTGCGCATCACTCCGATGTAGTCAATGCACTGGTGCGTCTTGCCGTCCTCCCCCACGTCCAGGCCCACGTGGGTGCAGACGAGCTTCACGTTCGTCTCGTTGATGTCGTTCAGGCGATGCTGATTATACGTCTCATCCACGCCGAAGACTCCGAAATCCGCAAAAAACGTCGGAATCCCCTCTTTTGAAAGCGCTCCGGCAAGCGTGGCGGTATGATGCTCCTGAACGCCTCCCTGGAAGAAATAATCCGGGAAGGTCTTCCCAAAATCGCCGGTCTTGACCGAAGGCCCCAGATCGCAATCCAGCACCGCGATGGGCGTTCGATCCGTCCTGCCGCAGTTGAGCGCCCCCAAATCCATCAGCGCATTCCCAAACGCGCTCCGGTTGTCCGTTTTTTCCTCCACGGCGTAGGTGCGGGGAGCGCCCGCCTCGATAGCGATTTCGGATTGCGAATTGCGGATTGCCCCTTGCCCCTTGCCCCTTGCCCCTTCGGAGTTGAAGCCTTGCCTCAGCGTGCGGTACCGATCCAAATCGTCTTCCAATCCAAGCTCTTCCATGGCAGCGCGGTACTGATCCACGCTCAGCGTCTTGCCGTGAAACGTTACCTCGTTCTCCATAAAAGAGACGCCCGCTCCCATTTTAGTGTGGGCCAGGATAGCCACAGGCGTATCCTCCGTGCGCACCGCCTCCCGCAGCGCCTGATAGAGGGCCTGAGGATCGTGGCCATCGGCCTCCAACACCTTCCATCCATCCGCCTGATAAAGCGCCTTCGTATGCTGCGGCATCACCTTGTGGATGGAGCCGCTGATCTGAAGCTCGTTGTAGTCCATGATCACCGTGAGGTTGTTCAACGCATATTTTTTGGCGAAACGCCGGGCCTCGGCCACCTGCCCCTTGGTCTGCTCCCCATCGCTCATCGCCACGAAAATCTGAGTATGCCTTCCCGCCAACCGCTCGGACAGAGCAAAACCGCAGCCGGCGGAGAGCCCCTGACCCAGGTTTCCCGTGCTCCATTCAATCCCGGGAATCCGATGTTCCACATGCCCCTCGAAGATGCTTCCCGCCTTCCGAAACGTGGCAATCGCCTCTTCCGCGTCGAAAAATCCCAGCCGTCCCAACACCGAGTAAACCGCTGGCGAAGTATGCCCATGGCTGATCACGATCCGATCCCGATCCGGCTTATTTGGGTCCTTCGGATCGACATTGGCGCAAGCTGCCAGCATCAGGTAAATATCCACGGACGACATCGAGCCGCCGGGATGACCGCAGCCAGCCAGCGTCGTCATCGCCAGAATATCGCCTCGCGGTCTTCTCGATACCTCCTCGAACCCGCGGATCGTCTCCGCGTCCAGCCTTTCCTCAAGAAATCCTTTGAGAACCATCCCTGCCCTCCATTGAATAAAACGTAACACGCCTACCCGCATCACGTTTTCCGTTTCAGCCTTCACCTTTCAAAAAGAACTCCTCCATCCGCCGAATCCCCGAACGCTCCGCCTCCTCCAAAGTTCCGGAGAACAGCACCTTCCCCGCGTCCAACATCGTAATACGATGCGCGATCCGCCGTATGCTTTCCAGCTCGTGCGTGACGAGCACGATGGTCATATTCAACGCCTGGTTCAGCTTCATCAGCAGCCGATCAATCTCCAGAGAAAGCATCGGATCCAGTCCGGCGCACGGCTCATCGCAGAAGAGAATTTTGGGATCCATCACAATCGCCCGCGCCAGCGCCGCCCGCTTCCGCATCCCGCCCGACAACTCCGGCGGATACAAGTCGAACGCGTGATCCAACTCAACAAGGTGCAGCTTCAGCCGCACGATCTTGAAAATCAACGCATCGGGAAGATCCGTGTGCATCTGAAGCGGAAGCGCTACGTTTTCCCCCACGGTCAGCGAATTCAGCAGCGCGCCGTATTGAAACATCACGCCGACCTGCTTCAGCAGCGCCCCGAACTCCGCCTCGTCCATTCCGAGCATCTCCCGGCCAAAAAGCCGGATCCGCCCCGAATGCGGCGTGTAAAGTCCGATGATATGTTTAAGCAGCGTGGTCTTCCCACAGCCGCTGCCGCCCACAATCGTCATGATCTCGTGCGCGCACACCTGCATCGTCACGCCCTGGAGCACGAAGCGATCCCCGTACGTGGAATACAGATCTTCTACCTCGATCATCGGTTTCATTTTTTGGGTTCCACCGTAAGAAGAAGGTTGAGGTTAAGGTTGAGGCCACCCACTCCCTTCTCAACCTTAACCTTAACCTGCCTTTTCTCTTTCTTAGAGGGGACTTCTACCAAAATAGAACACCATGCTCCAGAACAGATCCACCACAATGATCAAAAAAATCGAAGTCACCACTGAGGAAGTCGTAGCCCTCCCCACACCGTCCGCGCCGCCCTTGAACTGAAGCCCACGATACGCCGCCGTGATCGCGATCACCCATGAAAAAGAGATGCTCTTGAACAAACCGATCAAGAGATCGCGCAGCAACAACGCCTCAACCACCTCGCGCGCAAAAGGAACGGCTCCCACGTTCAGATACGTCACGCCCACCAAAAATCCGCCGAAAATGCCGATCACGTCCGCCATCACCACGAGAAGCGGCATACAAAGCGTCATCGCCAGAAACTTGGGCACCACCACAAAACGGATCGGATCCAGCCCCATCGTCTTGAGCGCATCGAGTTCCTCCGTAAACTTCATCGTGGCGATTTCCGCCGCAATCGCCGAACCGCTTCGCCCGGATACGATGATCGCGGTCATCAACGGCCCCAATTCACACACGATGCCAATGGCCAACAGATCGGCCACGTAGATATTCGCTCCGAACTGCCTAAGCTGAGCCGCGGACTGCAGCGCGGTAATAAAGCCAATCAAAAACAGAATCAGCCCCACGATGGGCAACGCCTGCGAACCCAACAACACGGCCTGATCCACAAACGCGCCCTTCCGGGCGCCCGACCGACCAAACAAATGCACCGCCGACCCATACAACACATCCGAGATGAGCACCAGCACATCCACCAACGCCAGATATATCTGGTATGCCCAATTCCCTGTCCGCTCCCAGATCCCCTCCCGCTCCTTCTCCACCCGGGAAGCTTCCGGCCGGCCGCCGAAAAAATTCAGGAAATCCCCCGCGTGCTCCGGCGTATTGACCAGCGTCAATGTCTTTGCATGGGCTTGGGCAAACTCCTTCAGCGCATCGAGAAGCGCCGCTCCGGCACTATCGAGCGCGCCGATTCCCGAACACTCCAACACCACCTCCGCCCCTTCCGCATCCCGGATCGCCTGCTCCAATGTCCGCTGAATCCCGGAAATATGCGCCAAATCCACATCTCCCGCGAGCACAATGGGCGATTGGAGAGTGGTGAGTGGTG
>JAUWMS010000574.1 GCA_030613045.1 Candidatus Latescibacterota bacterium
GTTGGGCGTCGGGGAGTATCGGCGGGGACATCACCGAGCGCAAGCGTCTGGAGGAACAGCTTCGCCAGGCCCAGAAGATGAAGGCCATCGGAACCCTGGCCGGCGGAGTGGCCCACGATTTCAACAACCTGCGCACCGCGATCCAGGGAAACACCGAACTGGCTTTGATGAATATTCAGGAGGGCACGTTCTTCCATCGAAAGCTGAGCGAAATTCGAAAAGCGGCGATGCGTGCCGCCAATCTGACCCGTCAGCTTCTTCTGTTCAGCCGCCAACAGCCGATGGCGATGAAACTCCTCGACCTCAACGGGATCATCGAGGATGAGGCCAACATGCTGGACCGTCTCATCGGCGAGCACATCGTTTTGACCACCGAGTTGAAGCCCAGGCTTTGGAGGGTTGAGGGAGACGTCGGGGCCATCGAGCAGGTGATCATGAATCTGGTGATCAACGCCCGGGATGCGTTGACGGAGGGCGGCCAGATCACCATCGGAACCCAAAATGTGCAGGTGGATGAGGCCTATTGCAGGATGCACGAAGAAGCCCTGCCCGGAAAATTCGTATGTCTGTCGGTCCGGGATACGGGAGTGGGCATGGATCCAGGCCTTTTGGATCGGATCTTCGAGCCTTTCTTTACCACAAAAGGGCTTGGTGTGGGAACCGGCCTGGGGCTTTCGGTGGTGTATGGAATCGTCAAGAAGCACGAAGGGTGGATCACCGTGGAAAGCGATTCGGGAAATGGGACCCTTTTCAGGACGTATCTTCCGGCGGTTTTGAGGCGTTCGCGGGAAAAGGAGACCCCGGAAACGCCCGTTTCCCCCGAGGAGGCCTTCAGAGGCCATGGGGAGCGCATTCTGTTAGTGGAGGACGACGACGCCATCCGGGCCTTGTCCGAAGAGATCCTCTCCGGGAACGGATACCGCGTCTTTTCCGCCGCAACTGTGCAGGAGGCATGGGATGCCTTTGACAAATCAGCGGGGAATTTCGATCTCCTGTTCTGCGACGTGGTGCTCCCCGACGGAAGAGGACCCGAGTTGGTGAAACAGCTTCTTGAGCGCAGACCCGGCATCCGCGTGCTGTTTACCAGCGGATACAGTGTCGGAAAATCGGACGGACGTTCTCTTCTGGAGGGGGAATACCCGTTCCTCCAGAAACCTTACCAACTGTCCGACCTGATCCAGGCCGTGCACGATGCGTTGAAGGCAGGGGTCGGGGATCAGGGAGAGGAAATTGCTGACCCCTGATCCCTGACACCTGACCCCCGCCTATGTTTTTTCTCTGCGCGCTCTGCGATCTCCGCGGTGCGCATCTAATCGAAAGGAGAAAAAAATGCCTGAACTGTATGGAACCTATCAGACGAAGGAAACATTGCTCCGGAAGATCGGGGACATCTCCCAGATCGCGGGAGTCCGATGCTGTGAGGGAACCGAAGGAAACGAGCGCGGCGTCCAATCAGTGGACTTCCGAACCGGCACGGGATTTCATTTTACCGTGCTGCCCGGCCGTGGGATGGACGTTTCGTGTGCGGAGCACTGCGGGCGGCCCCTT
>JAUWMS010000534.1 GCA_030613045.1 Candidatus Latescibacterota bacterium
CCCGAATGGCCTTGATCTGTTCGTGGAGATAAAACTCCCGCTGGTTCTTTTGAATGGCGCCGCGCACCTGGCCGTCAATCTTTTGCTCGATCTCCAGAATCTCCCGCTCGGACGCCAGGATGCGAATCATCTTATCGAGCTGTTCGTTCAGATCGAGGGCCTCCAGAATCTCCTGCTTGATGGGGGCCTTCTGCATAATATACGCCGCAACCGTATCCACCAGACGCCGGGGAGTCTCCAGATTACCCACGGCCATCAGCACCTCGTCCGGAATCTGACGATTGAGCTTAACGTATTCCGTAAAATAATCCACCAGTTTTCTCAGATGCGCATCCAACTCCGAAGACGGGGTCACCTCTTCCGACACCATCTGTACGTTCGCCTTCAAAAAGGCCTTCCCCCCGATGAAACGCGATACGCTGGCGCGCGCCAAACCTTCAAAAAGCACCCGGAGCACCCCGTTGGGCAGCTTGAGCACCTGCATAATACGCGCAACCACACCGACCCGATAGAGATCCTTCGAGGCGGGTTCATCCTGCGCGGCATCCTTTTGGAGCAATAAAAGAATCAACTGTTCGCCCATCATCGCGTCTTCCAGCGCCTGTATGGATTTCTCCCGCATAACGAGGATGGGCACCACCATATTGGGGAACATCACCTGATCCCTCAGCGGAAGAACGGGAAAACGACTTGGTATCTGCACTGCCTCAGCCATGCTTACCTTCTCCCGATTGAAAGAAGCCCCTTCCCGAAAAGCAGATGAAAGTGAAATATCCCCCAGTGACCAGTGAAACGTAAAACGTAAAACGTAAGGGGAGGTCTCGCTTTGATCGCTCCGTGAAGGGGCATCCAAAAAACCATTGCCTGAATTTCAAAAATTTCGAAGAATGCCCAAATTGCCCGCACCCCCCATTTTTGAAATTTTCGAAATCCCGGCAATTTTTGAAATTTCATCCCACTCACCACTCACCAATCACCAATCACCAATCACCTGAACTACGCCGTCTTCTTTTGCGCCTCGTAAATATACCGCGGCTCCGCCCCCTTGCGACCGATCACATCGGGCGTGATGATGCACTTCTCGACGCCGGGCATGGAAGGCACGTTGTACATAATATCCAGCATCGCCTCTTCCGTCACGGAGCGCAGGCCGCGCGCGCCGGTTTTCCGCTTCCGTGCGAGCGCCACCACCTTTCTCAAGGCCTCTTCGGTAAACTGCAACCCCACGCCCTCCATCTCGAAGGATTTTTGGTACTGCTTGATCTGCTGGTTCTTCGGCTGGACGAGGATATCCAGCATCGCCTCGTCGTCCAGTTCGCCCAGAGCGGAGATGACCGGCAACCGGCCCACCATTTCCGGGATGAGGCCGTATTCGATCAGATCTTCCGGCTCCACATGGGAGAGAATATCTCCGATGTGACGTTCGCTCTTTTTGTGGATGACCGCGCCGAAACCGATGGTCCTGGTATTGAGGCGCCGCTCTACAATCTTGTCCAATCCGTTGAAAGCTCCGCCGCAGATAAACAGAATGTTTCGCGTATTGATCTGCACGAGAGGCTGCTCCGGATGCTTGCGCCCGCCTTTGGGAGGCACGTTCGTTATGGTGCCTTCGAGGATTTTCAGCAGCCCCTGTTGGACGCCCTCTCCGGACACGTCGCGCGTGATGGAGGGATTGGCCGACTTCCGGCTGACTTTGTCAATCTCGTCTATGTAAATGATGCCGGTCTCGGCTTTGCCCACGTCATAGTCCGCCGCCTGGAGCAAACGCACGATGATATTATCCACGTCCTCCCCCACGTACCCGGCCTCCGTCAACACCGTCGAATCCGCGATGGAGAACGGCACGCGAAGCAACTTGGCCAGGGTCTGAGCCAGAAGTGTTTTTCCGGTTCCGGTGGGACCGATGAGGAGGATATTGCTTTTTTCCAGTTCCACCTCGTCGGCGATATTCCGGAAGCGGATGCGCTTATAATGATTGTACACCGCCACCGCCAATGCTTTTTTGGCGTTCTCCTGTCCGATGACGTACTCGCCCAATCCGGCCTTCAACTCCGCCGGAGTGGACCATTGCGCACGGCTCTGAATCGCGGACTGCGTCATATCTTCCGTTAAAATTTCATTGCACATCCGGACGCAGTCGCTGCATATATGCACCGAAGGCCCGGTAAGCAGCCGCTCTACTTCACTTTGACTTTTTCCGCAGAACGAACAGACCAACTCCACATTGGCATCTCTTCGCTTCTTCGCCATCCTGCCCCCTTTTGGGAATGTCATAGCCCTCCTTCCCCCCTCCTCCTCCGATCACAATTTAACTACAGCTCGCACACAACTTGTTGAGGACG
>JAUWMS010000329.1 GCA_030613045.1 Candidatus Latescibacterota bacterium
GATACGTTTTGCTCCGAAAATCCAGGAGCCGTGCGATGGATCGGCATCCGTTTGTCCGCCTGGACAGCGCCCAAACCGTCGATCGGCTCCCCCAACACGTTGATCAACCTCCCCAACGTCCCTTTTCCCACCGGTACCGAAATCGGCGCTCCCGTATCCAGCGCCTTCATCCCCCGAATCAACCCTTCCGTCGAATCCATCGCCACGCAGCGCACCTTGCTTTCGCCGAGATGCTGCTGGGCCTCCAAAACCAATGGGATGTCGTCGGTCCGCTCAATGGTCACCGCGTTGTAAATAGCCGGCAACTCCTCAATCGAAAACTCCACGTCCACCACAGGCCCGATCACCTGCACTACGCGTCCTTCAGCCATGGGCAAAACTCCTTATAAAAATCGTAAATCAGAGTGATTGGTTACTAATTGTGGACAATCGGTGATTCGGGACTGCTCTCGTCCCGCTCACGAATCATCCATCACCTGGAAATCGTCAATCGTTCTCCCGGGCGGATCAAACTCCGATGCAGGGCATTCCGTCGGCGCAAATCCTTCACAGTAGTTCCGTAACGCCGTGCAATTTGGCTGAGGGTATCGCCTCGCCGCACCACGTAAATGGTCTCAGACGCTCCCGACGAACGATCACCCGCCTCCTTTTCCCGGATCGTCACGGAGGACTGCGTTTTTGAATGTCCGGACTGTTGCGTTTTTTCTAAACTTGCCGACGCATATATCGGCTCGCGCTCCTCCGGAAGCCGGATCGTCAACCGCTCTCCCGTCCGGATCAGACTTCCCTTCAGATTATTCCATTGCCGCAGGGAAGAGAGGCCGACGTCATACTTATCCGCGATCTCACTGAGCGTATCGCCCTTTCGGACGACGTAGAACACCTTCCCGCCAAGATCGTTCGGCAGACTCCCGAACGAACGATCCGTCAGGCGCATCCCGTCCAGTGCGGGCCCCGGAATCAGCAGGACCTGTCCCACCCGAAGGCGATTCGGATTACGCAGATTGTTCACCTCCACCACCGAGCGCATGGGAATCTGGTACCGTCGGGAAATATCGGAAAGGACTTCGCCCCTGAGAACCCGATGCCGTTGCCACTCGATTTTTTGGGAATCGGGCACCTGCGCATATTGAGACAGAAACAGGGAGGCGGTTCCTTTCGGGAGCTTCAGCCGGTATCCCCGCACCCCGGGCGGTGTACACCAGCGGTGCAGTTCCGGATTCAGCGACTTGAGACGCTGATACGACGTGGATACGCATTCGGCCGCCACCCGGAGGTCCGTGCACGCATCGAGCGTCACCTCGTCGAAAGTTAGCGGCTGGGCGATCTGAACGTCCCCGAAACCAAATACCTCGGGCCGTTTGGAAAGGATCGCCACCGCCATAAACGACGGCACGTAGTTGCGCGTTTCCTTGGGCAAGCGAAGCTGCCAGACGTCCTTCGTCTTCCCGCGACGAATCGCCTGCCGCACCCGGCCCGGGCCGCAGTTATACGCGGCAACCGCCAACCGCCAGTCGCCGAACTGCCTTTTGAGGTCCTTCAGATACCGCGCCGCCGCCCGCGTGGATTTGACCGGATCCAACCGCTCGTCGAGCCACCAGGTCTGCCTGAGCTTATACTGCCGTCCGGTGGGTCCGACAAACTGCCATAGCCCCCTCGCCTCGGCCCACGAGCGCGCCCTGGGATTCAGTCCGCTTTCCACCAACGCGAGATAGCACAGATCAAGCGGAACGCCCTCCTCCTCGAAAATTTTTCGGATCATCGGAAGATAGCGACCGCTCCGCTTCAACCAGATTCGGAAGGTCTTGCGTCCCGTGGTTCGGAAGTATCGCATGCCCTGTCGCACCCGGCGGTTTGCGTCTATGGGAAAATCGCATCCGGCCACGATCTCGGCGATGATCTGTTCCTCCGAGGGCGGCGACGTCACTTCGGGTTCCTCTTCCACCTGTTCCAGCATCGCCGGGATCGGGGTTTCCGCCGAGGCTTCTTCCAAAGCCGCAAGAATTTTGTACAGCCATTCCTCCGAAGACCGAAGCAGCGCCGCCGTCTCCGGATCGTCCGAACCCATCTCCGTCAGCACTTCATGGCTGGCCCGGATCGCCCGCTCCGCCTCCTCCAAATCCCCGTTTCTGTATGCCTCCCGCGCTTGGAACAGGGTTTCTCTCGCCTTTGCTCGCGCTGTTTCTGATTCCGAATATGGCGGCCCCGTATCCGTCTTCCCGACGTCCTCGCTTCGAAACCATCCCGCGCATCCCGCCATCCAGGCGACAAGGAAGGTTGCGTAAAGAAGTGCGCTTAATTTTCTGAATTCTATTGTGTTATGCAAGCGGCAAATTCTCCGGTGTGTGGTGAGTGGTAACCCAATGAACAATGAAGAATAAGGAATGCCCTACCTCACTTCGCCCCAAAACAGTGAAGACAGAAGTTTCTCCCTCATTACTCATTGTTCACTACTCATTGTTCCAATTTCAACTCCCTCAGATACTTCGCCGCATCCTCCGGCGCAGTCGGATTGATGTAGAAGCCCGATCCCCATTCAAATCCAGCCACCTTGGTCAATTTGGGCATCAATTCCAGATGCCAATGATACGCTTGGGACTCGGCGACATACACCGGAGTGGTGTGGATAATATAATTGTACGGGGGGGACTTCAGCGCCTGATTGATCCGTTGCAGGGTCTCTTTCAAAATCTCGGCAAAGCCGGCCAGTTCCTCCTCGGTGCAATGCTCGAAATGAGACCAATGCGCCTTCGGTAAAATCCACGTCTCGAACGGAAAACGCGGGGCAAACGGCTCCAGCGCCACGAACGCCTCGTTTTCCAACACAATCCGCTCTCCGTTCTCCAGTTCCTGCCGGATCATATCGCAGAACACACAGCGCTCCTTATACTCGTAATATTTCTGCGCTCCGGCCATCTCCTCCATCACCCTTTTTGGCACAATCGGCGTGGCAATAAGCTGGGAATGCGTATGCTCCAGGGAGGCGCCGGCCGCCACCCCGTGATTCTTGAAGATCAGAATATACCGAAATCGAATATCCCGTTTCAGATCCGTGATCCGGGCCACGTACGCCCGCAGCACATCCCGCACCTTCTCCGGCGTCAGATCCGCGAGCGACTGCTCATGATCCGGCGTCTCCACGATCACCTCGTGCGCCCCGATCCCGTTCATCATATCGAACATCCCCACGCCGCGCCGTTCCAGATCCCCTTCGACCTGAAGCGCGGGGAATTTATTGGGGATGACCCGCAACGTCCACCCCGGGCTGTTGGGCTCCCCTCCCTCGCGACCAACTATTAGAATCTCCGGAGGCGTCTTATCCTCGTTCCCCGGACAAAACGGACAAAATCCCCCCTTCCGCTCCTCCGATACCGCTGCATAATCCGACGGTCTTCTGCCCCGCTCCGTCGAAAAGATCACCCAAAGTCCTAAAATGGGATCCTTCCTCAATTGTGGCATGGTTTCCTCTTCATTTGGTGTAGCTTCAGACTTCTCCCTGCGCAACCACTGAAACTCCAAAAATAGCTCAAAAAGGGCCTTCTGTCAACCTTTTTTTCTCCGATCTCCCGTTGATCTCCCTCCAGACCTTCAACGCGCGCCGCTTCAGTTGATCCATATCCCCATCGTTCCATATCACAAACGCCGCCGCCTTCGCCCTCTCCGCATCGGACAGTTGAGATCGAATGCGATCCAGCGTCTCCTTCCGGGACAGTCCATTGCGCCGCATCAGCCGCTTGATCCGACTCCGTTCGGAAGCCTGCACCATCACCACCACGTCGAACCAATTCGCAATCCCGCACTCCACAATCAGGGCAGCGTCCACCACCACGGTCCGCTTCTGATCCTCCCTCAATGCCTGCCGGATCTCCTCCCGAAGCCGAAGAAGCAGCGGAGGATGCACGATGCGTTCCAGCTTCGCCCTGGCCTCCGGATTCGCGAACACGAGTTTGCCCATCTTTCGCCGATCGAGCGTTTCTTCCGGAGTCAGCATGCCCGCGCCGAACTCCATTCGAAGCGCCTTTAGAATTCCAAAATCCTCTTCCACCACCACGCGCCCGACCCGGTCCGCATCCACGACCTTCGCCCCCTCCGACTCGAACATCCGGCACACCGCCGTCTTGCCCGACGCAATCCCTCCGGTGACGCCCACAACCATAGCCCCCTCCTTCCCCGCAATCCGCCCCACTCCCCATTTCGGATTTCGGATTGGCGATTTCGGATTGAACCTCCACCAGATTCTGTAGGAAAATAGGTTCTATTAAGAACTCTTTTTCGAGCATTTCGTTTTTTTTTGTGTTGCAGAGCTCATTTTTGAGCTTGGGTTCAAGGCATGGGGGTTTTCTGTCGGTCATTCCCCGAGCATGGCTTGAA
>JAUWMS010000355.1 GCA_030613045.1 Candidatus Latescibacterota bacterium
ATGTTCCTCGAGGAATTCGATGGCGCGGGGATAGGCTCCGATGCCGATGCAGAGGCCCGCGAGATGCAGGCGGAGATTCCCGTTCGGTGGGGCGATTTCCACGATCCGGTCCACGCATGCCATGGCCTCCTTTTTTCCTCCGTTCCGGCCGTGGATCTGGGTCAGACTCAGCAGGGCGCCTATGTGAGCGGGGGCGTGTTCCAGCGTTTTCAATAGTTCGGCCTCGGCATCCCGCAGGTTTCCTTGTACCAAGAGAATCTGTCCGAGCGCGCTGTGCGCATCCGCGTAGTCCTCTTTGATCGCGACGGCTTCTCTGTACGCCTCTATGGCACGCTCCGGCTCCCCCCGGGTGCGATAGACTTCGCCGAGTCCGAAAAAGACGAATTCATCCGCAATCCCCAGAGCGATCGCCTTTTCGAAGATCTCCTCCGCACGTTCCGGCCGGTTTTGCCGGACGTAGGAGAAGGCCAGATTCTTGTAGAAATTGACGTGCTCCGGGTTGATCCGGATGGCTTTGAGATAGGCCTTGATGGCCTGATCGAGAAGCCCCATATTCCGGTAGCATTCGCCCACGTTGTTCCACACCCGGTCCTCGAGCGTGTACGTATCCACGATCAGTTGGGTGAACGCGGGCCGCCAATCCTCCTCCCGTTTCGCACTGAGAAATTTCTTAAAATGCCGGAGCGCCTCCCGGTGTTCCCCGCGCTTGGAGAGCACCGCTCCGAGGGTGAACAACACATCGAGATTGTCCGGGTTCTCCTCCAACACCCGCCGGCACATGGCCTCCGCTTTTTCGTATTGGTCGGTCGCGAACAAGCAATAGGCCACGTCGTTGGAGATCATCTGCCGGTGCATCGGGGACATCCGGGCACTGTATTGCCTCAGAAATTCCTTTCCCTGTCCGATGGCCTCGTCGAAGCAGTGCTGGTTGCGGAGGATGCGTATGAAATTCATCTGCGCGAAGGTATTTTCCGGATCTTTTTCGAGCTGGTGCTTCAACAGATCGCCCGTCCTGCGGTGTTTTTTCGACATCTCCTCTTTGGTCAGGCCATACCCGTAATGATGCAGTCGGATCTCGGTGGAAAGCGTGTTGCCCTCGATCACGGGCTGATTGTGCACGATCCCTTCGTAATGCATGTGGCCGCGGCGGAAGACCCGCGCATTGTAATGTTTGGATTGCTGACCGTCGGAGAGGTAGTTGATATTCGCGAGGAAGATGGCGTTGTATTCGTCGCTTTTCAGAAGACTCAGCAGCAGGGGAACGTCTTCCTGCTCCAACTCCTCGTCCGCGTCCATGATGAGGATCCAATCGCACGTGGCGTAGCCCAGCGAAATATTGCGCGCCTCGCTGAAATCGTTGTTCCACGGATGATGGTACACCTTGGCCCCGAAGTCCCCGGCGATCTCCACTGTCCGGTCCGTGGACCCGGTGTCCACCACGATGATCTCGTCCACGACGTCTTTGATGCTCTCGAGACATTGGGGGAGGAACTTCTCCTCGTTTCGGACGATCATGCAGCCGGTGAGTGGGGGGGCTTCGTCTTTGGAATCTATTGAGAGTGTCATTTTGTTGTTTTCTGCTTTTTGTGAAAGGTGGGATGGGAGGCGTGAAACGTAAAACGTGAAACGTGAAGCGAGAAGCTTCCGGGTTGGTTCACGGAAATTATTTTCCCGCATCGGAGATGCCCCAAGGCTGAGCGGCTGGATACCAAACTTCCGATGCAACAAAAAACCGGTTTTTGTCATTCGGAGGAGCGAAGCGACGAAGAATCTCGGTTTTGTCCCCCGGGCGTTGTGCTGTGCGGACAACGGGATTTTTCGTCTCCGCGGAGTTTATGCTGAACGAATGTGAAGTGCTTCGGCTCAGAATGACAACTCGTCAGGTGAGGCTTGACAGAGCACGGGTTAAAAACCAACTTTTTCCTTAGTTCCGCTCGCCAACTTTCCTGGCGGGATTGTCCGCCCAGATTTCATAGGGCTTGGGATTTCGGGTCAAGACCGAATTCGCTCCCACGACCACGCCATCCGGGATTTGGGTCACCTGATATAGAATCGTGCATCCGTGCAGCCAGACATCCCGCCCGCTTCATTAGTCCTTCATACGTTGACATGCGGTTGTTTTCCCCTTCCGAGTCGTCTGCATCAGTTGGCTATCGTCAGGCTCACGGGGCTGAGCAAGGACTGAGGCAACTGTTCCAGTTTTTCGACGATTTCCGCCTGGTCCAGGTTCAGAGACAGGGCTTGCTCCCACATCTCCCGCGCCCGTTCGTGGTCTCCCTTTAGGGCGTAGCACGTGCCCAGCATGTCGTACACCAAACCGTGCACCCCATCGTCCTCCGGTGCATTCTCCGCGAAAACGATCTCCCCGGTCTCCTGCCGGAGCCATTCCTCCAGGGTCACGATGGCCTCGTTCCATTGCTCCTGATCGTGGTAAAGCTTGCCGAGATTGAACACCGCCAGAGACATCTCCGGGTCCACCTTGGCGGCTCGGGCGAAGAAAGGTTCGGCCTGCTTCTCCATCCCCAGGGCCACGCAGCATTCGCCGAGATGATTGAACGCCTCCGCGTTGTCCTCATCGCGCAACACCACCTCCCGAAATTCCCCGAGCGCGTCCTCAAACTGCTCCTGGGTTTTCAGCACCAGCCCCAGGGTGAAATGAAGCTGAGGAATCCCGTGATGGATCTTCAATCCCTCTTCCAATAGCGCTTTGGCCTCAGAGAGCCGCCCCTGTTCGATGGTGAGCGCGGTCAGACTCACGAGCGGATCCAGAAAATCCGGACGGAGCCGAAGCGACTCAGAAAAAAAGACTTCCGCATTTTCCTTCGACTTCAGGGCTGTACAGCACATTCCCATGCGGTTGTAAGTTACTTCATCGTCCGGGTTTGCCGTCACCACTTCCTTGAAATGAGGAAGGGCTTCCTGCATCCTTCCCGCCGACTGAACCAGCGCCCCCAGATTGAAGTGGGCCTCAATCAGCCCGAAATCCAACTGAATCGCCTTTTTGAAGCACGCCTCGGCCTGCCCAAGATCGCCTTCTTGGAAGCAGCACATCCCCAGTTGATTATGGGCCGGAGCGAATTCGGGCCGAAGCGCGAGCGCCCGAGCGATGTGCGGCCGCGCATCCTCCCAGTTGTCCTTCTGTACGAGCGTTTCATAGCGCGCTCTGTGCGCTTCAAAGGAATCGGGATCGTTCATCGTTTCCTTTTTCGTTGGTTTTGTGTTCGATTTCATATTCATCCTATCATTCCGAGATTTGGCACGATGAAGCCCTGAAGGGTAAATTTCGGCTCTCCGTACGGAATGCACCCTTTTGGGGTTTTATCCGACGGAGCCAGGCAACATGAACAGATTTTGAATGTTGAACTTCCCGCAGGATTGTTAATCGTTCTCCCGTCGGATTTGCATCTCTATCCATTATGTTGTCCTCTGAGAATACGTGGTACGTGTTTTGGTTCACGTTTTACGTTTTACGCTCTCCGCTTCACGGCTTTTCCCGCTGCTTCCACATGCTGGCAATTTCACTCAGGCGCGTGCTGTCTGCCGACACGGCCTGCCGATTTTCCTCCACAATGCGCTGATAAATCTCCTCCCGATGCACCGTCACTTCCTTCGGCGCATCGATGGCCAACTTCACCTGCTTGCCCCGGATGTCCATCACCGTGACTCGAATGCCATCCCCGATGACGATGCCTTCTCCCAACTTCCTTGTCAGTACCAGCATGCGCCCCCCCGATTCAATGAACAATGAGCAATGAGCAATATCCCATCGCGACGCCCTGATTTTCAACCACTCCCATAAGGTTTCAACGGCACAAAAAAATGAACAAGTAGATCCATCCGGAAGAAGTCTGAAATCCACCACAAAGACACACAAACCAAGGGAAGGGGATTGTTCATTGCTCATCGACAATAGGCTGATCCACCGGATACGTAGCCTGAGTCAGAATGGTCTGTTTTGCCACGCGCGCTCCGGGATGCAAGACAATAGGCCCCCGCAGATTCACCGTACTGGACTCCTCGGGCTTCCTCAAGGTGACAATGCAGAA
>JAUWMS010000140.1 GCA_030613045.1 Candidatus Latescibacterota bacterium
CATCGCCGAAAAGCACTTAGACACGATTTATGATTATACGAGGAAAATCGCCGTCGCACTCGACGTGGTCGGGCTGATGAACATCCAGTACGCCATCGCCGACGACGTGGTCTATGTGCTGGAAGCCAATCCCCGCGCGTCGCGCACCGTGCCCTTAGTGTCCAAAATCTGCAACATCCAGATGGCCCGTATCGCCACGCAACTGATGCTGGGCAAACCGCTGACGGAGATGAATCTTAGCCCGAAACGCATCCCCTATTACGGCGTAAAGGAGTCCGTCTTCCCGTTCAACATGTTCCCGGAAGTGGATCCGCTTCTCGGGCCGGAAATGCGCTCCACAGGCGAGGTGCTGGGCATGGCCGATAACTTCGGTCTGGCCTTCTACAAAGCTCAGGAAGCCGCCAATGCCCATCTGCCGCTCGAAGGACGAGTTTTGATCACCGTGGCCGACAAAGACAAAACCGCCGCGCTGGAGTGCGCCAAAAAATTCCAGGAGCTTGGATTCGAGCTCGTCGCAACCGAGGGCACGCACGCGTTCCTCAGCGAACACGGCATCGCGTCCGAGAGCATCCTGAAGTTGCACGAAGGCCGTCCGAACATCGTGGAGGAGATCAAGAACGGGAACATCCACCTCGTCGTCAACACCCCGATCGGAAAATCGGGCGCGCACGACGACGCGTACATCCGACAGACGGCTATCAAATACCGGGTCGCGTATATCACGACGACCGCCGCCGCGGTGGCCGCCGCCACCGGCATCGCGGCCGCCCGGGGAACCGCGTTCCCGGTGTGCGCGCTCCAAGACTACCACGCCCGCATCGGAGCTTTATGAAAAAAATTGTGAAAAGATTTCCAAAGTCTTCGAGACTTTGGAAATCTTCGATCCTCCTTCGTGGTGAGAAAGCCGCCCTGAGTTTAGCGCTTGGGGCGGCTTTTTTTGCGCCGGAAAAAAGAACTTTCTATGGAGTGCGGTAACTATGTTACCGTATGCACCGACACGGTCGGTGCACTCCAAAAAATACTCCAAAGCACACTCCAGGAAAGCGCAAACAAAGCGCGCGCAATAGTGCATCGGACACAGCAGGACAGCGCGGGCGAGCGGGGCCACGACATAACCACGGATTGGAAAGCCTCGCGGATAGGTTAGACGCTTATGGGGTTATCCGCGTGGGGCTGAAATTCGTGGCTATAACGAGAAGGCGAAGCGGTACCCCCTCCACGGCTTCTTTCCGCGTCGCCTCGTATTGTCCGGTGCTCTTTCCTGAAGGTAGAAAAAAAACCGCCCTGAGTTTTTCAGCTTGGGGCGGCTTCCTTTATGCCAAACCGCCTTCCCCAAAAAGGCTTGCTTTCCTGAAGAAATTTGGCTATCTTTTGCCCAAGGGCTTCATTTCCTCTCTCCCTGCAATCCCCAAACGATCCCGAAAGGACACCCATGCGCACCACTCACCACTCACCAATCACCACTCACCAATCACCAAAGGATCGAAGGGCAATCAGCATCCTCTTGATCCTCCTCCTCTTCTCCCTCCTGCTTACGAACCAATCCCCAGCCACCGAATCCGAAGAACTCGCCCGCATCCTGAAGCAAGGCTATGCGCCCGGCGAACTCATCCTCAAGCTCGACGAAAGCCGCCGGGGAAAAGCCGCTCCGTTTGCGGGATCTCTCGAACGCCTCCACCAGACCTTCGGCGTAACCGCTCAACACGAGCTTTTCCCCACGAAAACTCCGGTTGGCAAAGCAGGCAAAATCGTCCCGGAATCCGCGCTCCAAGGCATCTACCAACTCCGCCTCGATCCAGACGCAGATATAGAACAGGCGGCCTCAGCGTACCAAGCCGATCCCTCCGTGCTCTACGCCCAGCCCAATTACCTCATGAGAGATTGCGGAATGAAAACTCACCGCGAAGCCGCAAAGAGCGCAAAGAACTTGAATAGCTGGGGTGTGCCCCACTCACCACTCACCACTCACCAATCACCAATCACCAACGATCCCCGCTACGCCGACCAATGGGCCTTGCCGAAACTCGGCTGGGATCGCATTTTCGAACACGCCAAAACCTTTCAGGAAGTGCTCGTAGCCATCGTGGATTCCGGCGTGGACTACGACCACGAAGATCTGTCCGAACGCATCTGGATCAACCAAGCGGAAAGAGATGGCATCGAAGGCGTGGACGACGACGGCAACGGGTACGTGGATGACATCCGAGGCTGGGACTTCACGGACGCACCCACGCTTCCCGGCATCGGCGATTACACAGTGCGCGACAACGATCCCATGGATGAATCCGGGCACGGCACCCACGTAGCCGGCATCGTAGGGGCCGCATCGGACAACGGAAAGGGGATCGCGGGCATCGCTCCGAACGCCCGACTGATGTGCCTTCGTGCGGGCCTGAGATTATCCATCGGCGGTTTCCTGGAGGACGACGACGTCGCCTCCGCCATCGTGTATGCCGCGGATAACGGCGCGCAGGGCATCAACATGAGCTGGGGCGATCCGCGCCTCTGTCCGTTGATCCGCGACGTGATCCGGTACGCCGCGCACCAGGGATGCGTCTTGGTCGCCGCCGCCGGAAACGAAGGAAAGGAAGCCCTCTACTATCCCGCCGGACTCGACGAAACCATCGCGGTCAGCGCCATCGAATCGGGCGATAATCTGGCCTCCTATGCCAACTACGGATGGAACTTGGACGTCGTAGCTCCCGGCTCGAACATCCTGAGCACCAAGCCGGACGACCACTACGGCAACCTCGGCGGAACCTCCATGGCGACCCCGCACGTTTCCGCCCTCGCCGCCCTGATCCTCGGAGAAAACCCGGACTACTCCCCGGACGAAGTCAAAAACCTCATCCTCCATACCGCCGTGGACTTAGGCACTCCCGGCTGGGATCCCACGTTCGGCGCGGGCCGCATAGACCTCCCGCAAGCTCTGAGCGCCAACTTAGGGCCGACCGTCCAAATCCTGCATCCCCAGAGTGGCGACGGCGGCGATTCCGCCCTGACCATCGTAGGCACTGCCGCAGGAGGCGACATCGCCCGATGGGAATTGAGCACTGGCCCTGGCGTGCATCCCGAAACGTGGACGCTTATAGCCTCCGCCACCACGCAGGTCTATCGGGACACCCTGACCCTCTGGGACACCTCCGATCTCGCGGATTCCAAATATGTGCTCCGCCTTCAGGCCTTCGGATACAACGGGGAAAAAACCGAGGATCGCGTGATCGTGACCGTGGATCACACGCCTCCCGAAATCGAGCACGTCTGGATCGCCGAACGCATGGACGGCGTCCGATGGGCCTGTTTCATCGAATGGGCCACCGACGACGCCACCACCGGCC
This sequence comes from Candidatus Latescibacterota bacterium, assembly GCA_030613045.1. GTDB lineage: Bacteria > Latescibacterota > 4484-107 > 4484-107 > 4484-107 > 4484-107. Next base: position 3,339 of record JAUWMS010000140.1, read on the forward strand.
GGGTTCACCTCCGTCCTTCCGGATCGGATCAGGCCACCCAATCCCTCGACGCCAACGTGTTTTCCGCCACGCATTCCGTAGAAATCTCCCAGAGCCTGTCTCCGGGAACCTACGACTTCTTCATCACCGCCCGCAACAAAGCCGGCCTGACCGTCGAGAGCGCCGACTCCACGTGCGCCATACGCTCCGACGTCATCCCCGAACAGGGCTACGTACAAGTGGCCGAACTCCCGAACGGGTACCTCACCCCGCAATGCGCCGATTTCGACGGCGACGGTCAAAAAGAAATCATTCTGATGCCCTACGGAGACAGCCCCTACCAACCCGTTGAGTTCTACGAATGCACCGGTGACAACGCCTTCGAGCACGTCTTCACCCTTTCGGAAGCCTGCCTGCCCTGGAACGTGTGCGACGCGGATCAGGACGGCAAATGGGAACTGATGGGCGTCCAGGCAGCCCGGCTTCTCCTTTTCGAGAGCCTGGACTCCAACTCCTTCCCCTCCGCACCCATATGGCGCGGAGACGCCGTCTGGGGCGGCGCAGCCTTTGACCTCGACCGCGACGGCCGTATCGCACTCATCGCCCGCTCCGATCGCGGCAAAGCCCTCAGCGTCTTTGAAAATGACGGCGACGACCGCTTCCCCAAGATCAAGCCGCTCCTGCTCAATCCCACCACAGGAGACAACGACATCGGCACGCGCTTTGCCATCGGCGACTACGATGGAGACGGACGCATCGAGATCGTCTTCGGCGACTCCGACGGCGACCTGTTCGCATACGAAGCCCAGGCCAACGACATCTACACCTCCACGATCCTCTACGAACAGAACAAGGACAACGAGGTTGCACCTTCTCATGGACTGTGCAACGAGGTGGACGCCCGCCACATAGCCGGAGGAAGCGATCTGGACGGCGACGGGAACCTGGAATTTGTCGTGGGGCGCACCGTCGGCGACTCGATAGATCCCCGATCCGAACGCTGGGTCGTCTCCGTGTATCAAGCGAGAGGAAACGACACATACGAGATCGAATGGCAGACCGAAATTTTGGGCGTCACCTCCAAGGGCAACGGCATCGCCATCGGGGATGTGGACGGCGACGGCACGGACGAGTTCGTGGTCTGCACCCGCCCGGACATCTACCTCTTCAAAAGCGATGGGGAAAATTCCTATCGTCCCATCTATCACGTCGAGACCGGCCAAACCTACGTCCCCCTCTTATGCGACGCGGATTCGGACGGACTTCCGGAGATCATCTTCAATCAGGACGAGCGCGTGGTGATTTACGAAATGGAGCCGCCGACCTCCGGTCCTCCCGCGCCCACCGGACTGACCGCCGTGCCCATGGACGCCTCAAGCGTACAGCTCACCTGGAACACGGATGCCGACGACGCCCGGACATACCGGCTCTATCGGGGCACCGATCCCGATGCGCTGGAAAGGATCGCGGAGGGGACTCTGTCCACGCCCTACACAGACCGCTCACTCCGGACCGACGTGCCCTACTTCTATGCCCTCTGCGTGGTGGACACCAACCTCGTCCCCTCCGAAAGCGCACGCTTCCCCATCGTCCGGGCCACGCCGAATTTTCCGCCGAGACTCCTTGAGGCGCACCCTCTGACTCCGCGCCACGTGGCCCTCCTCTTCAACGAGCCGCTGGGTCCTTCCGCTCAGATCACGACCCACTACACCATAACGGCGGACACATCGGGAATCTGTAATCCGGTGCATCCTGCCTCGATCATCATAGACCAGAATAACCAGCGCGTACTGTTGGGATTCGAGCAAGTGCTTCCACCGGGCACGTACACCGCACGGGTGGAAGGCGTCCGGGATACCACCGGCGTCTTCCTCTCCTCCGAAGCCAACTCAGCGACCTTCACCATGGAGACCGCCACGACGGAGACCCGGATCCTCTCCGCTCAAGTCCTGTCCGCCACGGAGATCCGGCTCGTATTCAGCGAGGGCATCCACGACGAGGGAATGGAAATTTCGAGCTTCTCCATCCTCCCGGAAGTCACCATCGAAGCCATCGTCCACACCTCCGCCGGCCGCGAAGTGCGCCTGCTCCTCTCCGAAAGCGATCCGCTCAAAGCGCACGGTCACAGATACGAAATCCACGCTACGGATCTGACCGATCTCAATGGAGCTTCGGTATCCGACGTGGCGTATCTGAAATGGGCACGGGACGATCTCTCCCACCTCCTCGTATTCCCAAATCCGTGCGATCTCTCCGAATCCGCGCTCACCTTCGCCAACCTGACCTCCGAACCCACTATCCAAGTCTATACCCTTGATGGGGTCCTCCTCAAAACCATGATCGAACAGGACGGCGACGGCGGAACCGAATGGGACGGCCGCAACGAACAGGGAGAGCGCATCGGATCGGGAATATATCTCTACTCGGTGGAAGGAAAAGACCAGCGGAGAATGGGAAAATTTGCGGTAATTCGATAAAGCCCGTATTCACCGCGGAGACGCAGAGAACGCAGAGAAAACCTATTTCCATCGCCCCTCCTGCCGTGCGATAAACCGCCCGGTTCGGTGAGCAAGGCTGAACGTCGACCTCGAACCGCGACGTTCCCGTCACGGTGGGAAGGGAAAGGGAGCACTATGGAGTATCAGCTATGCCCATGAACATCCTCATCATCCAGACCGCCTTCATCGGCGACGTGGTGCTGACCACACCGCTGATCCGCGCGACCAAGACCGCCTTCCCCAAAGCGCGCATCTCCATACTCGTAATCCCCTCCACCGCCGACGTGCTGGGCAACAATCCCTACCTCGACAAAACGATCCGGTACGACAAAAAAGGAAAAGACCGAGGGTTCTTCAACCTCCTGCGCCTGACCCGCGCCCTCAAAGCCTGCTCCTTCGACGTCTCCCTGCTTCCCCATCGTTCGCTCCGAAGCGCGGTACTGGCCCGCATCGCCCGAATCCCACGCCGCATCGGCTTCGACCTCAGCCCGGCCTCCTTTCTTTATACCAACGTCGTCCCTTACCGACACAACGCCCACGAAGTCGAACGCAACCTGGATCTCCTGCATGCCCTCGGCATCGAACCCGAACCCATAGCTCCTCAAATTTTCCCGGACGAAGCGGACTACGAACATGCCGACGCCCAGTTGGATTGCGGAATAAAATATCACCGCAAAGACGCAAAGAACGCAAAGAACTTTAAGGCTTTGGATTTGTCTTTCTCTGCGTCCTCCGCGACTCCGCGGTTCAAAAATCCAAAATCCGAAATCCCAGATCGAAGTGAGGCTTTTAATCCGAAATCCGAAATCCGAAATCCGAAATGGAAGAAGGGCCGGGCGGTGGGGGTCGCCCCCGGCTCCATCTGGCCCACCAAGCGGTGGCCCCTCGAGTATTTCGCAGACGTCGCCGAC
>JAUWMS010000201.1 GCA_030613045.1 Candidatus Latescibacterota bacterium
GGCCGCCGGACCCATCGAGGCGGTGCGCCTGATGGTGGATCTGAGACGCCGCGGCACGAAGTGGAACGTGTTCGGTATCACCACGCACGAGACGTTCGAACTCGATGGCGGGCGGCCCCGTTTCTTAGAGGGGCGTATGGACGCCAGTTTCGGCACCACGCCTTTGGCGATGTCGAAGGCGATCCGCTTGATGGAGACCGGGCTGGTCGAGGTGGAGCAGATCATTTCGCATCGTTTTCCTCTGTCGAAGATCCACGAGGCGGTGCAGGTGATGGGCGAGCCGAATCGGAATAAAGTGGTGATTCATCCGTAAATCGTGAGGCATAAAACGTAAAACGTGAAACGTGAAGCGTGATCGGGACACCGTAAGCCGGACACCGTAAACCGGGAAGGAAAAGGTTCTATTCATTGAAAGCCATAGTCAACACCGGCCCGAATCGGCTGGAGATGCGCGAGGTTTCGTTGCCCTGGCCCGGACCCGGGGAAGTCCGCATTCGTACGGGCGCGTGCGGCATCTGCGCGACGGACCTGGAGATGATCGCGGGGTGGGAGCGTACGGGGTTCCCGGCGATTCCCGGACACGAATGGGCGGGAACGGTGGATGCGGTGGGCGAGGGTGCGGATGCGTCTCTGATGGGTAGCAGGTGCGTTGCTGAAAATGTGCTGAGCGATGGCGGTGAGGTGGGTTTCGAGCATCCCGGAGGGTACGCGGAGTATTTTCTCACGGAGGAGGCCAACGTCCGGGTTTTGCCCCGCGATTTCCCGCTGACTACTGCGACGTTGATTGAGCCGCTGGCCGTAGGTGTGCATGCGATGCGCCGTCTCCGCTCCGATGCGACCGATCCGGTGCTCCTCTTCGGAGATGGTCCCATCGGCTTGCTAATGACGCTGCTGTTGCTCCGAGGGGGACTCAGGCGTGTTGTCGTCGTCGGAGGCCGCGACACCCGCCTGAAGGTGGCCACGGAGTTCGGCGCGCAGCAGACCCTGAACTATCACGCGCTCACCGGCGATCTTGCCGTGGTCATCCGCCGCCAAGCAGGAGAGGACTTTTCGACCGTAGTGGAGGCCACCGGTTCGGTCCCGGCTATGAACGCCGCACTGGAACTGGTTGCACCGTGCGGAAGGATATTGGTCTTGGGCGACTATGACCAGGCTCGCGCGGATTTTAGGTGGAATCATCTGCTTCACCGCGAGATGGAATTGATCGGCAGCAACGCCAGCGCGGGTGCGTGGCCCGAGGCGGTCCGGCTGGCTGTCCAGGGCGATCTTCCGCTGGATCGCCTGATCACGCATCGTCTGCCCTCGGAACGATTCCGTGAGGGGATCGAACTTATGCGCAGTCGCCGCGGTGAGGTCATCAAGGTGGTTCTGGAGTGGAACAAGAGCAAATAGCCATGCTCAAAGCCATTTTCTTCGATTTCGGAGATACGCTGATCAGCAATCAGAAATTTAGCTTGGGATTGATCTCCAATAATATGATAGAAAGTGTGACAGGCCCCTTCGAGTATTTCGGTCTGGGGAAATTCTTCGACGTGGTGGTCATTTCAGCCGAGGAGAACGTGGATAAGCCCGATCCTGAGATTTTTCACCGGGCCTCGAAGCGGATGGGCGTGACCGCCTTGGAGGCGATGATGGTGGGCGATCACCCGATAGACGACGTCCAGGGCGCAAAGGGTGGGGGGATGACGACGGTGTGGGTGAACCGAGCCGGTGCGAAGTTGGATTTGGACGTGGAGCCGGATTACACGATCACGAATCTGAGAGCACTCCTGGATATGGTTTGAGTGCTCTGCCGTATTTTAGGGATGTTTCAAACTGCTGGGGAACTTTGAAACATCCCTAACCTCAACAGAGCATTCGGAATTACCTGCCAATTTTAGGTAGAAAGGACACCATTCTATGTCTAACTTAGCTGACTTGGATCGGTTGGTTCGCACGTTGACGGGAGCGTATGCCGTCCGGATGGAGCGGTTCACCGGACAGGTGGCGTTTGCCCGCAAATTGACGGAACTCTATCCGGACGAGCGGGTAGGGTGGGACGCGCTCATTGAGGAAGCCATCGGGTGCGTGCGTTCGGAGTTGGAAGCCGGGCGGTTAGATGAGCTTCAATCCGTGATCGAAGACGCGGAGCGGATCATGGCCCCGATTGGGGAGGCGGCCAAACACTATACCATTCACTGCGTGGGGCACGCCCATATTGACATGAACTGGATGTGGTCCTGGCCGGAGACGGTGAGTGTGACGAACGATACGTTCACTACGGTGGACCGTCTGATGGAGGCCTATCCGGATTTCTGCTTTACGCAAAGCCAGGCCAGCGTGTATGCCTTGACGGAGAAGCATCATCCGGAGTTATTCGAGCGCATCCGAAAGCGCGTAGCGGAGGGACGCTGGGAAATCGCCGCGAGCATGTGGGTCGAGGGGGACAAGAATCTCGCGGGTGGCGAAAGTTTGTGTCGGCATCTGCTCTATACCCGGAGCTATATGAACGCGCACTTCGGACTGGATCCCGGGGATATCCCGATAGATTGGGAGCCGGACACGTTCGGACACGCGCACACGATTCCGGGTTTCCTGGTTCGAGGAGGGGTGCGTCGGTACTATCTGTGCCGCGGAGGAGCCGACCCCAAGCCGCCGGTGTTCTGGTGGCAGGCCCCGGACGGATCGCGCGTGCTGGTGTGCAAAGAGACGACCTGGTACAACGGTACGATCTTGCCGGGCATCGGTGCGAATCTCGTGGATTTCTCCAAGGAGACGGGGCTGAAGGACTGGTTGTGCGTGTACGGCGTGGGCGATCACGGGGGCGGTCCCACGCGCAGGGATTTGGACCAGGCCAGGGAGATGGATGGATGGCCGATCTTTCCTCGCGTCAAGCTGACCACGACGCGCCGATTCTACGAAATCCTGGAGGAGCACGGCGATCGATGGCCCGTGCTGGATCGGGAGCTGAATTTTGAGTTTACCGGGTGCTATACCTCCGAAAGCAATATCAAGCGCGCGAACCGCTTTGCGGAAGCATTCCTAATTGAGGCGGAAGCCGCCGCCGCTATGGCATGGACGCTGGGGCTGCGGGCCTATCCCTCGGAGGCGATGCGCGAGGGATGGATCAATACGCTGTTCTGCCAATTCCACGACATTTTGCCCGGCTCGGGCGTAAAGGCCACGTACGACTATGCGCAGGGGCTTTTCCAGGAGACGGCGGCTCGAACCGGGATGGCCGAGACGCAGAGTTTGCGGGCTATCGCGGCGAAGGTGGATACCCGGGCGCTGCTTCCCGAAAGCGCGTCCCCCGCATACGATGAGGTGGATTCGGCCATCGGCGCGGGCGTCGGCGAGGGCAGTGGATTGAACGGTTTTTCGAGTTATCACGGCGGCGCGGGCGTCTATCGTTCCTTTTTGGTTTTCAACCCGAACGCATGGACGCGCAGTGAGGTCGTCACCGCTACGCTCTGGGACATGGAGGCTGATCCCCTGCGCATCGTGGTGCGGGACGATCGGGGCCACGTCTTCTCCACGCAGAAGATCGAAGAGGGGGACTTCTGGGGGCATCGGTTCGTTCGGGTGGTTTTCCCCGCTCAGGAGATACCAGCGCTGGGCTATCGTACCTATCTGCTTTACGAAGGAGATGCAGATCCCACGGAGGAGGGCGTGCGTAAAGGCGATCCGCATGTCCTGGAAAACAGCCTGATTCGCGTGCAGCTCGATCCCCTGACGGGAGGCATCCGTCATCTGACGGATCAACGCACGGGCGTGGAACTGACGGCGCAGGACGATCCATTGGCCGGTTTGGAATACGCGGTGGAACGACCGCACGGCATGACAGCCTGGATCATCGGCGACATTGCAAAAAGCACGCGCCCCTTGCCTGCCGCCACGTTCGGTTGGGGAGAAGTCGGACCCTATCAGGGAACCGTGGTGAGCACGTACAAAATCAACGACTCCCTCGTCACGGTGCACACGACGGTCAAGGCGGGAGACCCCAGGGTGGAGGTCGTGATCAAGGCGGTGTGGGTGGAGCGCGGGACCCCCGAGGTCGGTGTGCCCATGCTGCGGTTCCACTGCCCATTGGCGCTGGAGGATCGAACCGTGCGGTACGAGATCCCGTACGGACACATCGTGCGCGATCTGTCCGACGGCGAGGAGGTGCCTTCCCAGCGGTGGGCGGACGTGACCGGCAAGGCCACGGATGGCTCGCCTGCGGGCTTCACGCTGCTGAACAACTGCAAATACGGTCATTCCATGCTGGAGAACGATTTGCGTCTGACGCTGATTCGCAGCAGTTACGATCCCGATATTTTGCCGGAGATCGGCGAGCAGGAGATTCGGCTGGCGCTGGTGCCGCATGGCGCGGATTGGGGGCCGGCGGATTGTATCCGGTTCGGAGCGGCGTTCAACCATCCGCTCAAGGTCGTGGGCGCGGGCATACACGATGGCGATTTGCCCACCAGCGCAGGCTTTTTGTCCGTGGATGCGCCCAACGTGATCCTGACGGCTCTGAAAAAGGCCGAGCACGAGGACGCGTTGATTCTTCGGTTCTACGAAGTGGAGGGGAAGGACAGCGACATTACGGTGCACGTCGCCCCTGGCCTGGCCGATGCGTTCTCGGAGGCCCTGGAGGTGGATCTACTGGAACGTCCCTGGACCCCGAATAGCGCACGATACGCCGACGGCAGGATTACGGTCAGCGTCCCCGCGCATGGGATTACCTCAGTGAAGTTGAGAAAAGCATAAAAAGGAGAGATCCCATCCGGAGGCTGTTCCAACATATTCTTGCCGAAGAGTATGCAAAGAAGAGATCAGAAATTTGAAATGCTTTGCATTCTCCGCGGCTTTGCGGTGAGATTTTCAGAACCTTGAGGAGAGGAAGATGAAACAACCCAACATTGTCTTTGTTTTCAGCGATCAACAGCGCTGGGATACGGTCGGGTGTTACGGGCAGGAATTGAACGTTACGCCGAATCTGGACCGGATGGCGGCAGAGGGCATTCGGTTTGAGAACGCGTTCACCTGTCAGCCCGTTTGCGGTCCCGCGCGTGCGTGTTTGCAGACGGGCAAATATGCGACGGAGGTGGATTGCCACACCAATCATCGTATGCTGCCGTTAGACGAGAAGACCATCGCCCATTACTTGTCGAAGAACGGATACGAGGTGGGGTACATCGGCAAGTGGCACCTGGCTTCTTTTGGCCCGAAGGATGGGAAGGATAACTTTCGGACGCGGCCCGTTCCTCCGGAGCGGCGCGGGGGATACAAGGATTTCTGGCTCGCGTCGGACGTGCTGGAGGTTACCTGTCTCATCTACGACGGTCACATGTTCGACGGCGATATGAACAAGCGCGCGTTTCCCGAAGGCCGCTACCTGGTGGATGCGCATACGGACTGGGTGCTCGAGTATCTTCGGACGCGCAACGGGGAGAAACCCTTTTTCCTCTTTGTTTCGTATATCGAGCCGCACCATCAGAACGATCATGGCCATTACGAGGGTCCGCATGGATCCAAGGAGCGGTTCACGGATTTCGTGGCTCCGGGGGACCTGGTGGGCACGGACGGCGACTGGCGGGAGGAGTTTCCCGATTATCTCGGCTGCATCAACAGTCTGGATACGAATCTGGGCCGGATTCGGGACGAATTGGAGCGATTGGGCCTGGCGGAGGATACGCTGGTCCTTTACACCAGCGATCACGGCTCGCACTTTTGCACGCGCAACAGCGAGTACAAACGCTCCTGCCACGACGGTTGTATTCGCATTCCCATGATCGCCTGCGGCCCGGGTTTTTCCAGCGGGAAGGTCG